>JAGCLN010000145.1 GCA_017646945.1 Clostridia bacterium
CAAACTAAGGAAAAAACGGCAGTAGACGTTGAGTTTTCAGTAAAAGAATTTATATCTAAATTATTTGATTGTTTTGCAAACGAAAACGTACTTTTTGATTATGAAAAGGCTAAGCCAATAGTTTATTCTCACGTATTAACTGACGAAAAACCGGAAAACCTCGATATTTTAATTAGACATCTTAATAAGAACTACAAAAATTCTTATAAGTTTGATGGGGGTTCTGATTCCGTTCCGTTAATTCAGCCTTTTGAAAACTCTTATTGGACGGCGTCTCTTAACGGTGCTACTAATTTAAGTTTCTTAACGGGCGATAGCATTACAGACGAGTTTTTCAAAAATAACTTCTATTATAAAACGAAGGAAACATATTATTTTTTATTTTTAAATATTCTTCATCAAAAGAACGCCATAATGCGTATTATGGGTGAAATAGGAAAACTTGATAGACTTGAAAAAAATTATCAAGTAATGAAAGACCAGTTAAAACTTGCTAGAAAGTATGAGGCGGAAGCTATCAATCTTAAATTTAGGGGTTTCTTTAAATTCCCGTCAACGATAGAGCATGTAAACGATTATTATGGTATGCTTTATAACGCTTTAAAGATAGAAGCGTTCTATAATAATTTTTCTACCGATATTAAAAACTTGAAAAATATTTGTGATAAGTACTTTGAAAGAATTAAAGAAAGAGACGAAAAGTTTAAACAATTAAAGGCTTGCAAAACTGAAATATTCGTATCAATATTTGGTACCATTGTTGCGGAAGTTACCGTTCTTAACAGTTCTTGGGCGTTGATAGAAAAAGTTTTAGGTAAAAACTTATCTTTCTTTTCACCAGCTATTCTAATATTGTTTGCAACTGTGCTTTCTCCGATTGTAACGATATTTTTAAGCGTGAGAAAACAACGTCAACTTATGAAGCAACTTAAGAATGCCATTCACGAAGAAGAAGATGATGGATTGGTTGAAAATGATAAAGATAGAAGGAAGGAGGCAAAACTTTCAGCAAAAACAAAAAAGAAATCAAACCACTAATAAAACAAAAAATCCCGATGGTCTTCCATCGGGATTTGTTTTTTAATAATTACTTTTCAAAGGCTTGTTCGTATTTTTTAATGTTTTCAGCAATGGTCTTGGCGGCGGTTTCGTGCGAGCCAACTTCTAATACGTGAACGCTTTTGTCTTCTAACGATTTGTATACCGTTAAGAAGTGTTTAAGTTCGTCGATAATATGTACGGGAAGTTCCCAAATATCACGGTAACCGTTGTATTGCGGGTCGCCGAACGGTATAGCGATAATCTTTTCGTCACGCTCTTCGTTGTCAGTCATAAAAACAACGCCGATAGGGTAGCATCTAACCAAACTCATTTTTTCAATCGGTTGAGAACATAAAACGAAAACGTCTAACGGGTCTTTATCGTCAGAAAGAGTTCTGGGAATAAAACCGTAATTCATAGGGTAGTGAGTGCTTGTGAATAAAACCCTATCAAGAATAATAAGCCCCGTTTCCTTATCGAGTTCGTACTTGTTTTTCGAGCCCTTTTCAATTTCAATGCACGCAACGAAATCGGTTGGGGTAATTCTACTTTTGCTAATATCTTTCCAAATATTCATAATTACACCTGTAATTTAAGTTTATCTAAAAGTTCTGCGCTTTCAACGAGTTTGCCCGCGCCTATGATTGAAGCGATTTCCGCTTCGGGATAGATTTTGGTTTGAATTCCGAGCGCCTTGCCGATATATTCGTCAACACCGTAAACGTTCACGCCACCGCCCGTAACGTAAATTCCGCCCTTTTGTAAAAGTGCAATCGTTTCGCTTGAAAGGGAAGAGAAGATAACGTTCGTAATATTGAGAATTTTATCAAAAAACTCTTTCACGGCAGGGTAGATTAAGTTTGCTGAAATTTGAGCAACCCTTTGCTTGCCGGTTAAAATATCTTTGCCGTTGATAACCGTTTTAGTCTCATCGTCAACGTTAAGGCTTGCAATTTGAGTTTTAATAACTTCCGCGCTGTGTTCGCTAATTATAAGCCCAAGTTCACGCTCAACGTGTTTTACTATCATTTTGTTTAAAGTGTTACCGCCTATTTCTGCCGAGGCGCCGGAAATAACCCCCGCTTTTGTAAGCACGCAAATCGTTGTTTGACCACCGCCAAGATCGATTACCGCGCTCGGCGTTTCGTAGGAAATTTCTTCGCCCACGCCAAGAAGGGCAAGCACGGGATTTTCAGCGTAGCACACGTTGAAAATCTTAGCGCCGATAAGCGCGTTTTCAAACTTCTTAATGATTTCGCGGTTGCTACCGCATTCAACGGTCAACAGCGCGTCTTTAATAACTTCAAACGGCGTTTTAACCTTTTTAACAAAGTGTGAAATTAACGCTACGAGCGCTTTGTTATCAACGATATCGGTATTGTTTACGGGAAAGATTATCTCAACGTTTTCAGGCGTTTTACCTATAAGAGAGTAGGCTTCTTGCCCGTAAGCGTAAGGCGTTTTGTAGTTTTTGTTTTGAATGGCGATGCAAGTTGGCTCAATCAAAACCACGTCTGACCTTGACTTGTAAATCTTTGTATATGAAGTTCCTATATCAATGGCAATTTTCGGCTTCATTTTAACTCCGTTAAAATTTGTAATATTTTCGCCGTGGGAAGTCCCACAACGTTATCGTAGTTGCCTTCTATCTTGGAAACAAGCGGAAAACCGTCTTGAATTCCGTAACCGCCCGCCTTGTCTAAGGGGCTACCGGTTGCAACGTAACTTTCAATTAAACTATCGCTAAGATTGTTAAAAGTAACCAAGGTGGTCTCGTGCGAATTTATAGTTTTTTCACTCGTTATCACGGCGTAGCCCGTAATTACTTCGTGCGAGTTGGAAGATAATTTTTTAAGCATAGCGCGAGCGTCGTTTTCGTCTTTGGGTTTGCCTAAAATTTCGCCGTTTAAAACGACTATCGTATCCGCCCCAATCACCACGCCACCCGTTTTTTCAAACACGGCTTTGGCTTTGCCAAGCGCTAAAAATTCCACGTATTTTTCGGGTGGTAAACCGCTGTTTTCTTCTTCTATAAACGAAGATGGAACAACGCTGAATTTTACGCCGTTTTCGGCTAATAACTCACGCCTGCGCGGAGAGTTGCTTGCTAAAATTATGTTCATCACTCACAGTATACTACTAAACTTGCTTTTTGTAAAGTTAAAAAGTCGTTACGGCGTTATGCAAAACGATAATTTTTTTGTAAAAAAACTTAAATAAAAAACAAAAATGTTGTCAAAAACTCTATATAGTGATAAAATAATACTTAACTATAACTTCGGCGGAGGCAATTATGGTAGATAATAGAATAAACAAACTTGCAAAAGGCTTAGTCAACTATTCGGTAGAACTTCAAAAGGGCGAAAAGTGCTTGATTGAAGCCTTTGATATTGATAACGCTTTGGTAAAAGAACTCGTTAAAGAAGTTTATCTTGCCGGCGGTTATCCTTTCGTTTGGATAAGAGATGATCAAGTTAATCGTTTAGTTATGAACGGGCTTGATGAAGAACTTTGCAATATGATGGCAGACGTTGACTCTTACTTAATGGCTAAGATGGATGCCTATATCGGCATTCGCGGTGGAAACAACGCCTACGAACTTTCTGACGTTGACGGGGATAAGAGAAAAATTTACAGTAGCATTTATTCAAACAAGGTGCATTTAGACCTTAGGGTTAATAAGACTAAATGGGTAATTCTTCGTTACCCGAATCCCGGCATGGCTCAACTTGCGGGCATGAGTACGGAAAAGTTTGAAGATTTCTTCTTTGACGTTTGCACTCTTGATTATTCCAAGATGGATAAGGCTATGGATAGCCTTGGCGCGCTTATTGAAAAGACCGATAAGGTAAGGCTCGTTTCAAACGGTACCGACCTAACTTTCTCAATAAAGGGTTTACCTGGTATCAAGTGTTCGGGCAAGAGAAATATTCCCGACGGCGAAATCTTTACCGCGCCCGTTAAAGACAGCGTAAACGGCGTTATTACTTTCAACGCCCCGTCCATTAAAGACGGGTTGAAGTTTGAAAACGTTTGCCTTACCTTTAAAGACGGCAAGATTATAAACGCAACGGCGAACTACACCGAAAAACTCAACGAAATTTTGGATATTGACGAAGGCGCGAGATACGTTGGCGAATTCTCGTTTGGCGTAAACCCCTTCATTAACGATGCAATCGGCGATATCTTGTTTGACGAAAAGATTTCAGGCTCTATCCACTTTACGCCCGGTTCTTGCTACGAAGAGTGCGATAACGGTAACAAATCCGCGCTTCATTGGGATATGGTGCTTATAATGAGCGAAAAATACGGTGGCGGTGAAATTTATTTTGATGACGTTTTAATAAGAAAAGACGGTTTGTTCGTTTTAGACGAATTAAAATGTTTAAATCCTGCTAATTTGAAGTAAAACTAGTTAAAAATGTTTGACTTGAATGTAAAAAGGGGATATAATAAACAAGGTGGCGTTAAAGCCATGGTAAATTGTTAAAAATTTAACTAAAAAGTTAATTTATAAGGAGAACAAAATTATGTCAAATGTAAAAGTTGCAATTAACGGTTTCGGTCGTATCGGTCGTTTAGCTTTCAGACAAATGTTTGATGCTGACGGTTACGAAGTTGTTGCTATCAACGACCTTACCAGCCCCAAGATGCTCGCTCATCTTC
>JAGCLN010000146.1 GCA_017646945.1 Clostridia bacterium
CAAACTATTCTTAATCAAACGCGAGCCTACTTGTGCTTGTTTCTAACGTCTTAAATTTTAATCCGTTATAAACTTCGCAATACTGCGTTACTGTCAAGCCTTTGCGACCGCAATAACCAAAAAGGTTAATTGCGCCCGACAAAGTTTTGCCGAGCCTTGTCTTGCTCGTTTCTAACAGCTAAAAATATTCAATCAAACAGACCAAAAGGTTAGTTGTGCCGAGCCTACTTGTGCTTGTAACTAACGCCTTAAAGCGTTTTGATAATCAATGCCTTCACATTTAATATTTTATGTTTTTTGTGTAAATTTGATAAAAATTCATTAAATTATATAATTTAATATTGACATTTTGACTTTTAGAGTATATTATTTATACACAAATAATATAAGCTTTTAGGGGGAAAGATATGCTCGCATTAAAAAATATTGTTAAAGATTATCGCGTTGCAAGTGAAACGGTGCACGCATTAAAGGGCTTATCAATTAACTTTAGAGCAAACGAGTTTGTTTCCATACTCGGTCCTTCAGGGTGTGGAAAAACCACTTTGCTTAACATTATAGGCGGTCTTGATAGATACACGTCAGGTGACCTTGTTATCAACGGTAAAAGTACTAAGCTTTACAGCGATAGAGACTGGGACGTTTATCGTAATCACAGGGTAGGTTTTATCTTTCAAAGTTACAACCTTATTCCCCACCAAACAATCCTTGGCAACGTTGAACTTGCTTTAACTATTGCAGGTATCGATAAGGAAGAAAGAATTAAAAGGGCAAAGGAAGCGCTCGATAGAGTAGGTCTTAAAGGTCAATACAAGAAAAGGCCTAATCAATTATCGGGCGGTCAATGCCAAAGAGTAGCGATAGCGCGTGCGCTCGTCAACAATCCCGAAATCTTGCTTGCAGACGAGCCTACCGGCGCGCTCGATACCGTAACGAGCGTTCAAATTATGGACCTTATTAAAGAGATTTCCAAAGAACGCTTAGTTATTATGGTTACTCACAACCCCGACCTTGCTGAAAAATATTCAACGAGAATAGTAAGAATGCTCGACGGTAACTTGAACGAAGATACAATGCCGTATTCCGATGAAGAAGAAGTTCGCGAATGCGAGCAACTCGCCCTTTTAGAAAAAGCGGAAAACGAACAAGTAGAAAACCCCGTTAAGGAAGAAGGCGAGATTGTTGAACCCACCGTGGAACAGAAAAAGCCGAAAGTTAAAAAAGAAAAGGCAAAGATGTCATTACTTACGGCGTTTAGGTTGTCCGCAAGAAACCTTATATCCAAAAAGGGTAGAACGGCGATGGTTGGTTTTGCAGGTTCAATCGGCATTATCGGCATTGCGCTCGTTCTTTCGTTCTCGGCGGGTATTAAGGGTTATATTGCGTCAATGCAAGACGATATGTTGTCCGGCAACCCCATAACGATAACGGAAAACACATACGATTTAGAAGCTCTTTCGGGTATGATGGAAACTAACCAAAAGGTAGAACTTGCCAAAAAGCCTAACAAGGTGGCGGTTGACTCTATGGTTGAGTACTTTATCAAAATGGGTGATAAGGCGCAAAGTTTACTTATCAAAAACGATTTAGACCAAAAATATATCGATTACGTTAAGGCTATGCCCAAGGATTATTACGCCGCAATAGATTACGGCTACGGCATCAACGCTCACCACAACGTTTATACTGACGTTGTTTTGCAAAGCGAACAAACGGGTGTTGACCAAAAGGGCAAGCCCATATACAAAAATGAAACCAAGTCGATGTCAATCACGGCTCTCACTTCTCTTTACACCGAACTTTTGAAGAAGTCTTCTTTTGAAGATTACGCTCAATACGTAAGTATGTTTATTCCAAATATGGAACAAGCGCCGAGCAGTGAAGAGTACATAAGGTCGCAATACACCGTTTACGGTGATATCGCAACGGAAAAGGACGAGATAATGCTCGTTATCAACAAAGAAGATACGATGAGCGACTTGTTGCTTGCAAGGCTTGGCTATTACACTCAAGAAGAGTTTTTAAACGTCGTTTATAAAGCGCAAGAAGATTTAGATATCGAAAAGGGACTTATAACCGCTTACGACGATTTTAACCCCGATATCTACAAGCAATATTTCGACTACGAAGAACTTCGCGGTAAAACGTTCACTTGGTATCCCAACTCTCAAGTATACGAAAAGACGGTTAACCCCTTAATGCCGTACACTTACAACTACTTAGAAGGCGAAGGCTGGGCGGATAACGACAAAGCCGTTCAACTCAAAGTAGTAGGCGTATTAAAGCCTAACGACAACGTTATGTTTGGTAGTATGATGTCTGGTATTTACTACACTCAAGCGTTTAACGACTACGTTGTTTCGGTAAACAGCGCTGAAGAAAACGGTATCGTAGATTCAATCAAGGCTATGAGTGAATTAAGCCCTGCTCAAGCGGTAGGTTTATACGCAAGCGTATACTACTCGATGGAATACTATCACAAGGGCGAAAAAATCGTTACCCCGATGCCTGAAATCACTTCAAGCGGTCTTAAAACCGACGGTTGCTTAGGTACTTCTTTACTCGGTACTGCCGAAATGATGCAAGCGATGTTTGCAACCGAAGTTGATTATGACGATATGGTTAAAGCCCTTGTTAGAACGCTCGGCGGTAATACCTTGCCTAATTCAGTAAAGATTTTCCCGATAAGTTTTGACAATAAAAATTTAGTAACCAACTATTTAAAAGAATGGAACGGCAAAAAAGATATAACTGTAAACGGCGTAACCTATACCGATGAAGACCGTCAAGATATCGAGTATACCGACACTTTGGAACTTATTATCCCCTTAATCAACACTATGATTGATATCGTTTCTTACGCGCTCATAGCGTTCACTTCGGTATCCCTTTTAGTTTCAACGGTAATGATAGGTATAATCACTTACGTTTCGGTAGTTGAAAGAATTAAGGAAATCGGCGTAATTCGTTCGCTCGGCGGTAGAAAGAAAGACGTGTCGCATCTATTCAATGCAGAAACGTTTATCATAGGTTTACTCGCAGGTATTATAGGTATACTTGCTTCCGTACTCATAAGCGAAGTCGTTAACCTTATCTTGTATCCGTTAATTGATATAAGAAGAATAGCGATTCTTCCCGTATCTAACGCGATTATACTAATCGTGCTTAGCGTAGTGCTTACTTTAATTTCAGGTTTAGTGCCTGCAAGGAGCGCCGCTAATAAGGACCCCGTTAACGCGCTTAGAACTGAATAAAATAATTAGGATACCAAATTTGGTATCCTTTTTTTAACATCGCTAATTATAAAAAAAATAACGGGCATACTTAACTTTGTAAAAAATGGGCAAAATTTACGAAAAAAAGTATTGATATATTTATAAATATATGTTAATATAATAATAGCAAAAGTTTTTCGGTGGAGTGTAATGGTTAAAAAGCGTATATTCCCCGCGTTTATAGCAATATTTTTATCCGTATTTTGCGTTTGT
Source organism: Clostridia bacterium (assembly GCA_017646945.1). Lineage (GTDB taxonomy): Bacteria > Bacillota > Clostridia > Christensenellales > Borkfalkiaceae > HGM11412. The sequence continues at coordinate 3,489 of JAGCLN010000146.1, forward strand.
TTTTCAACGGGCGTAGCCAAGGCTGAAACTAGTGACCTTACTTCTCACGAACTCGCCTTGCAAAGCGGTTATGCGGAAGTTGTTGCGTTTATAGACGGCGGTGGAGTTTTTACAACTGAAAACGTTGACGATTTGATTTCAGTTTCGTCAAACGCGGTAAAGTCCGCCGAGTATTTAAAAGAAACGGTATCGGCAATCACTTACGATGATTTTTATCGCAATATGCATACGGACGTGTTGCAAGTTTGCAAAAACGCTCACGTTTTCAAAATGAAAAACAGTTACGACCCCGATATTTATTCCCCAACAGACGGGGGCTTAACTTTACTTCACAACAAACTTAGTGGGTACGTTACGGCGATAAGAACGGCTACCGAGTATAGCATTATTGAAAGTTCGTATAACGCGTGGAACGATTTCATTACCAACGGCGAAATTTCCTTAAACGTTACTAACCTTGAAACGAACGGGGATATTTTGGTAAAAATAATTTCCGCCGAGCCGTTGTTTGCTGAAGACGATAAGTTGACCGCGTCTAAGTTTGGTGACACTATAATTACTAAAAACACCATAACCGCGATAGAGAGTAGCGATAAGTTAAAATCGCAAGATAGCGGTCTTGCATACTATCTTTCAATCCGTTGGATAAGAGACGGCGTTGTGCAAGAAAAAAGTCGCGCTTCGGTAACGGTGTATATAGACCTTGAAGACTTAGGTCTTCAAACCGCAACTGATATTCAAGTTGCAAGATACGTAGGCGGTGAAAAGGTTGAATTTATTGAGAACGTCGTAGTGGAAGACGGTTACTTGGTATTTACGCTTGAAAGTTTAGGCGGGGATATCGAAAGCCAGTTTTCATTAGACTTTGCAATAGTAGCAAAGGGTTACAAGCAGGCGAAAACTAATTACGGAATTATCGTAATAGTAAGTAGCGCGTTGATACTCGTTAGCGCAATAGTATTAAAGCTTGTGTTCGGCGCAAGAAGGCGCAAGAAGAGAAAGTTGTATAAATCGTTCGTAAAACAGCAAAAAGACGAGCGTTTAGATAATGTAGAATAAAATTAAAGGAGAAATTTTATGATTGCAACAATTCAAAATTTTTTAACAAAAATAATTTATTCGGTGCTTAAATTATTTGGTGAAGAAACGCCGAGTAAAGTGTACGATAAATACGTTGAGTTTCGTACCTTCTGCAAATGGAATCCCGAATGGAAAATTCCCTTTGCTTTCGTGTTGATTTTAGCGGCGCTTATTCTCGCTATCATTTTCTTGGTTATCATCATTTTAATCATTAGAAGATGCAGAAAGAGAAAGGTTAACTTCTTTGTTGACGGCAAATTATACAAATCAACTAAAACCAAATTCAAAAAAGCGATTGCTTTCCCCGAAGTTCCTGTTAAAGACGGATTTGCTTTCGTTTGCTGGGCTAAGGACAAAGTTGGTAAAGTTCCCTACACGAAGACTGTTCTTGATAAGAAGAAATCACTTACTCTCTACGCTATTTTTGAAGTAGCAAAGAAGGAAGAAGAAGTTGTTCCCGAAGTTCAAGAACCCGCTCCGCAACCGGTTATTCCGCAACCCACAATCGTTCAACCCACTCCGCAATACGTTGTGCCCCCTATCGTTGTTCCGCAATACGTTATGCCTAACTATATGGCTCCGCAATACGCTGCTCAACCCGTTGCACAACCCGTTGCCCCTGCTCAACCCGTAGCGCAACCCGTTGCTCCGCAACCTGTTCCCGTTGAACCGGTTGAAGCGCCTATTGAATACGGCCCTGCATATTACTATGATGAAATTAGATACGCTATGCTCGGTTACGAAAGGTCTAATCAATTCAAGAAACTCGGCGTTCAAGTTAAGCAAATTATTGCTGAAATGTTCCAAAAAGACGACGTTGTTTACCTTTATCTTGCAGTAGACCCTTCACTCATGGCTGAAAAGGGCTTTAAAGTTGAAAGATACGAAGATAGTCAATTCGCTATCGTTCCTTGCAAAAAGGCAATCAAGTCTAAGGAAGATTTAGAAGAAGCGCTCAAACTCGTTAAGGAAGCAATGACCGTTAACAACCTTGTTAAGAGTGAAGTTTCGTTCATGCGCAGACCTACTAGTGACGAACAAACTAGAAAGAGCGGTTTCGTATTCTTCATTAAGAACGATACCGTTGCAACTAGCGCGGCTGATTATTATAGGCTTTTAAGAGCAATCGTTTTAAGTTATCAAAAGAAAGAAGGTTTCCAAGTACCGCAAGAACACGTTAACAGAATGATTTTGAAGATTTACAAGAAAGAAGAACTCGTTTACGTATATCTTCACCTTGATCCGTCTGCCGAAGGTCTTGTAAACGTAAGTTTTGATAAGAACTTCGTTGATACTCCTGCAATGCTTGAAATCAAGAACGCAGAAGACTTCCTTAGAGCGAACGAGCTTATCGATAAGCTTATGTATCGTTTCGGTATGATGAGAAGTCCTGCTAAGGCAGAAATTTCTCTTGACGACCAAATTGACGTTAACTGTGGCTTTGGTTACAGAATTAAAAACTAATTTTCAAACAAACAATTTAAGGGAAAGGCGTGATATACATCACGTCTTTTAACCCGTTTTTAGCAACTTAAATAAATTAAAGGAAATAAAAAATGGAAAAAATTATTCTTACCGCTGAAGGTAAAAAAGAACTCGAAAACAGACTTAACGTACTCAAAAACGAACTTATTCCGCAAGTAGTTCAAAGAATTAAAGTAGCAAGAGAACAAGGCGACTTATCTGAAAACGCTGAATATACTTCTGCAAGAGACGAGCAAGCAAAACTCGAAGGCGAAAAGCAAGATATTGAAAACAAACTTAAATTCGGCGAAGTAATCGCAAGTGGCGATAAGAAAGACTACGTTGAAGTAGGCACTAAACTTAGATATCTTGATATGGAAGAAAACGAAGAATACGAATATACTATCGTAGGTACTGCCGAAGCGGATCTTGCTAAGGGTAAAATTTCTAACGAATCACCCTTAGGTAAAGTTCTTATGGGTAAGAAAGCGGGTGACGTATGCACCGTAATTGCGCCTAAGGGCGGTAGCTATCAAGTAAAAATCATTGAAATTTTAGGCTAATATGGTTAATAAACTTACCAAGCGTAAACTTAAACTTTTTGCCGTTTACGATTTGTGGAAAGTTGCCGTAGTGAGCGTTTTAGCGTGCGCCATTTTACTTTTAGCGTTCAACTTTGTTGCCAAAAAACCGAGTGACGGTCAAGAATTTAAAATCTTGATAGATAAAACGGTTAACATGGGCGACGATATTAACGACCTTTTTGAAAACCTTTTCACCAAAGCCCCCGAGCAAGGCGGTTTCTCTTACGAGATGTTAAAGGCTGAAACGGTGATAATAAACGGAACCGATGAAAATCCGGACGCATACTTATTAAATAGCGTATACGGCGATCTTTATTACGATGACGTTGTTATTTTGCAAGAAGACCTTTTGGAAATATACGTCAATAACCACATGGCAACGGATATAAACGTATATATAAGCGATGCAAAGGCGTTTTTAATAAGTAACGGCTTATGCGATGCAAACGGCGTATTTAACGAAACGGCGGTTTACGATTATTTCGATAGGACACGTAAGGGTGACTCTCGTTTTAGAACAAAAGAAAAAAAAGAGCAGGGTAGAAAGGATGAACTTGAAAGGCTCAAAGGCATTTGGTTTATGGCAAACGCGCTTGAAAACTGCCTTCGCGCCAACCCTAATCTTTTAGATAAAGAGCGTGAATACAACTACTATACGCTTCCGCAAAAAGGCGTTTACGCATTAAGGCTCGGCGCGTTAATAGGTAAAGACGGCGCGGATATTTCTAATCTTTTTAACATTAAGCACGTTAAAGAAGATACTGAAGAAATATACTATTCGGCGGACGGATTGTATCTTGCAATCGGTTCTAACAAAGAAGAAAACGGCGATTTGTATTATGAAATGCTTTCGGTTGTGTACACGCTAATTAAAACATACACCACGTATTTGGATTAAACTTATGAAAGGCAAATTTATAACTTTTGAAGGGTGCGAAGGAAGTGGTAAGTCCACCCACGTTACTCTCTTTAGAGAGTATCTTGATAAAAACGGCATAGATTACGTATTTTTAAGAGAACCGGGTGGTACTGAAATTTCCGAAAAAATCCGCAAAATTATTTTGGATATTGAAAATAAAGAAATGACCGACCAAGCCGAAGCGCTTTTATACGCTGCGGCAAGAGCGCAACTTATCGGCGAAAAGATATTGCCCGCTATAAACAGCGGTAAACTCGTAGTAGTTGATAGATACGTTGACTCGTCTTTTGCTTACCAAGCGTACGCAAGGGGTTTAGGCATTGATTTCGTAAAGAAAATCAACTCTTTCGCAATAGAAAACTGTATGCCCGACTGCACGGTATTTTTGGATATTTCGCCAAGGGTTGCGTTTGAGAGAAAGGGTGGCGCGGATAAGGACGATAGGCTTGAACTTTCCGGCATTGAGTTTCACGAAAGGGTATATAACGGCTATTTAAAACTCATTGAATCAGAGCCTAATAGATTTGTTGTTATCGATCCTACCGGCACCAAACAAGAAACGCACGAAAAGATTGTAAACGCACTCAAAAAGGTACTTTAATGAACGCTTTAAAACTTTTACAAACAACAAACGCATATAAGATTTTTGAAGGGGATAAGAAAAACGGCACCCTTTCGCACGCATACCTTATCGCGTGTGACGACGAAAGTATGCTCGACGAATACTTATCTATCTTTGCGCGTTCGTTAACTTGTGAAAGTTTTGTTCCTTGCTGTAATTGTAGAACTTGCACCCTCGTATCGGCAAAAACGCATACGGACGTTATTTGGTATCCTAAATCCACTAAAAAAATAGTGGTTTCAGATATTGACGAACTCGTTGAAAAAAGTTACTATAAGCCCCTTGAACTCGGCGTAAAGGTATTTTGTTTATCAAACGTATCTTCAATGACCGTTCAGGCTCAAAACAAACTCTTAAAAACGCTTGAAGAACCGCCCGAAAACACTTTTATCCTAATGGGCGCAACTTCCGTTTACCCAATACTTTCAACCGTTCTATCCCGTGTTAAAAGGCTTGATATCACCCCCTATCCCGATAGCGGGATAGAAAGTTTTTTAGTTGAAAACGGCTATGAAAAAGAGCGTTTAAACAAAGTATTAACCCTTTCAGGCGGTAGGGTTGGCGAAGTAATAAAAAGGTACAACGAAAACGATAGTGAAGTGGCAATAGAACTTGCAACTAACGTATTAGTCAATTTAAAATCAAGCAAACAAGTAGCCGAATTTTCGGCAAAGATTAAAAAAGAAGTATTAAAAGATTTTGTATCGGCGCTTGCTAAACTTACGCAAGTATCGATAAGCGCAAGCGTAAAAGGCGAAAGTGAAACGGCGTTTTCGAGCGCAGTTTCTTCCATTTTACGCTCAACGAGCGTAGGTGCGCTCATTTTTATATCGGACAAGATTCGCCAAGCGGAAAAAGCCTTATACTTTAACGGCAATCACCAAGCGGTAGTAGACGGATTGTTGCTCGGTATTTTGGAGGGAAAATTTAAATGGTCAAAATAGTAGGAGTAAAGTTTAATAACTACTGTAAAGTTTATTATTTCGACCCCCGTGAAGAAGATTACGCGGAGGGCGAAGGAGTTATCGTAGATAC
>JAGCLN010000147.1 GCA_017646945.1 Clostridia bacterium
ATCTTCATTAAGATGATGTCAACCGTATCTACCACGTTGTTCGTTGTAATTGCTGTATTAAACGCGCTTATTATGTCTATTTTCTAATATATAAGTAAAATGAAAGAACACCCGCCTGGGTGTTCTTTTTTTTATATAAATTTATTTTCAAATAGGCAAAAGCCGTTTTTTAAGGGCAAAAGGGGAAAGAAAAGAGTGAAAATATGCGGGATTTGAATAAAAATTGCGGATTTATAAAAAAATAATTGTTGACAAGGTGGTTGTATATATTATACAATATATACGTGAATACTAATCGCCTACGACCCAAACTCGAGCCGCAAGCGATTTTTTAATGGAAAAAAGTTTTTTATAAACAGGAGGAAATTATGAAGACGTTGAAAAGAATTTTGGTTACCGTTCTTTCAGTTTGCTTGTTAGCGTCGGTTGCAACTATGGTTGCTTGTAAAAATGACGATAACGACGACAATACGCCTAGCGGTTACACCGTTACCTTTATGGTAGAAGGCGCTCAATACGGTACGCCACAAATCGTTCAAAGGGGTAGACGTGTTACTAAGCCTGCCGACCCGACCTTCTCGGTTAGCGGTTACGTGTTTAAAGGCTGGTTCACTACGAGCACTTTTGACGAAGGTACTGAATGGAACTTTGCAACAGGTATCGTTACTGAAAACCTTACCTTATACGCAGGTTACAGAATAGTTAGCGAGCACGTTAGCGAAGTTGCTAAGGCGAACGAGCCTGTTACAAGCAAACTCGTTTGGACTCAAGCGGCTGCATCTGCAAGCACCGATTACTCGGTTGTTATTACCGATGCAAGCGGTGTTGAAACTACGCTTGAAGGTAGCGTTGCGTTCGATCCTGCTAACTACAAAGTAACTTTCACACCGAGCGTTATTCCGCAAGGTGGTACTTACACCGTTTCAGTTAAGGATAACACCAAGACTGCAAACGCTTGCGTTGTGGAAGACGTTATCTTTAACGGCGCTGGTACTGAAACGAACCCCTATTTAGTAGCATCAGATCTTGACTTTACCGCAATTAACGGTCAAAACGTTAACGAAGGCACTTATTTTAGTTTAATTAAGAGTATTTCAATCGTTACTAACCGTACCGCTCAAAAAGATTTCGTATTTAACGGAATTTTCATTGGTAACGGCAGAACGATTACTCTTACCGGTAACTCTGGCGCAATCTACAAAGTTGGCGAAGCTGGTGTTGTTAAGCAAGTAAATATCGCAGGTTCGATTTCTACTTCTTTATACGACAGTATCGGTACTATCGTTGACTACAACGCAGGTAGAGTAGAAAAGATTAGCGTTACCGCTAACGTTGAAAGCACCGCAGGTACCGTTGGTACTTCCGGTATCGAAAAGGCGTTAAACGAATCTCTTGAAGAAGGCCGTGGTATTGCTGGTGGCGTTGTAGGAACAAACCTTGCAACAGGTATTGTATACAACTGTAAAATCACTACTAGCAGTTCTTCAACCGGTACTATTAAAGCGCGTATCGGTGGCGGTACTATCGTAGGCTACAACAAAGGTACGGTAGAAATGTGTACTTCCGAAGGTTGCTTTGGCGCTTGGAACTCACAAGAAACCGGTAAATCAACCAGTAACTACAGTTACGGCGGTGGTATCGTTGGTATTAACGCAGGTTCAGTTACTAAGTGTGCCGTTCAAGGTTCGGGCAAACTTCTTGCTCAACGTATTACTAACGAAGAAAGTATCGTAGCAGGCACTACCAACTCAAACCTTGGCGGTATTGCAGGTTACAATATGGCAAGCGGTACTATTAGCGAAAGTTACTTCACAGGTCTTCGCGTTCACGGTGATGAAAACGTAGGTGGTATCGCAGGTCTTAACGCAGGCGCGATTGCTAACTGTTACGTTGGTGGCTCTTACAGTTCAACTACTACTATTTACTCTTACGTTGGTGGTAGAACTTACGTTGGCGGTTTAGTTGGTAAGACTGAAACCGGCGCAACCGTTACTAACTGTTACACGGTAGCAAACGTTTACGCTTACGGTACTAACGGCGTTGCTTACGCTGCGTCTGAAACCGCAACTAACGTTGTTTACCTTACCGCAAACCTTAACTCAAAGAGTAAAGACAATAATAATGAAAACCCCGACCCTGCAACCACTATTGCTCCCGTTGGCGCAGGCAACGTTGCAGTAGAAGTTGTTAAAGGCTCGGCAGACGGCGTTACTACCGATTACGCATTAGCAGAAACTTATTTAGCAACTATTAACGGCGCTGAAAAGTTCTTCTTTGACGTAACTATTAAACTTAACTTTATTAAAGATATTCCTGCAGAACTCACAGTTGACGCAGACCTTTACTACGATGACGGCGCGTTATTTGATAGCGTTAAGATTGCTGAAACAGGCGCGTCTATTGCAGGCCCCGTTCTCAAGGGTTACAAATTCTTAGGTTGGGCTATCGAAGAAGGTGGCGCGGTAGTATTTGCAGCAGGTGCTGCAATCTCTATGTACGACTTATTAGACTACGTTGGAACTGACGGTAAGGTTAAACTTTACGCTGTTATGGAAGTTCGCGTACCTAACGAAGGTCTTATCGTAGCAGTTTACGAAAGATACGTTGATAACAAGGTAGAAGGCGCAACCGCTGCTATTGAACAAGCGTATGCAACTTGGATGACCAACAACGGTTACACTTATAGCGTTGAATTTAGAATTTACCCCGGCTCATCGCTCGGCGTTTCAGATTTTGGTTCTGCAGTTAACCAAGACGGCGATATCGACGTAATTCTCGGCGCAGGCAGTAACATCGGCACTACCGGTAAAATTGACTTCCTTGCTAGAGCATACATGACTTACGACGGTCTTACTGATAGATACGCAGTATTATTAACCGATACCGATAGAGCGATTGACTTCTATTCGTTCGTAACCGGTTTAACTAACTCTTTTGCAGAAATCACTTTCAGCTTTGGTGGTGAAACCGTTACTGAAACCGCAGGTTTACTTTTAGGCACTACCGCAAAAGCGCCTGAAGTTAGCGTTGAAGCAGGATACGAACTTATCGGTTGGGCAACTTCCGCTACTGCAACTGAACCCGAAGTTGTAGGTACTTCAATCAGTTATGAAGATGTTGTTGCGCTTCTTACCGAAGGTAAGGTTACTCTTTATCCCGTAATTGCTGAAAAGCAAGCAGACTTGGTTGTATATATTCACCTTTCGGCAAGTAAGACAACTTACATTACCGATACTGAAGCAGACGCTATCGAACAAGCGATTGCAACTTTATATACTGATAAGGTAGTTAAGTTCGTTCGTATCACCGGCGTAAACGCAGCGGGCTTTGTAACTGCAGTTCAAGAAGCAGGCAACGTTGACTTATATATCGGCGGTAACAATGCAGACGGTCTTACGTTCGATACCGAATATAATAAGGCTTCGGCAGGTAACGGCCACTTTGAAAACACTAGCAGAAAGGTTGGTATTATTGACGGCGCTAAGAACAAAACCTTAGCAATCACTCTTTACAACTACTTAACTACTGCAAAAGCATAAAAATAAAATTCAAAACGGCGGAAATCTTCCGCCGTTTTCACCCTAACGAGAAAAACTATATGGAAAAAGTAAAAGCATTTTTTAAGAACTTAATTAACGGAATTAAGGCTTGGTTTAAGAACTGGTGCAAGCCCAAAACCGCGCTTTGCGTTGGTCTTGCGCTCGTAATATTCGGCGGTTTCTTAGCAAGCATGATTCAAACGGACTTTTTTAACGTTTCTATCGAAACAAAAACGATAGTAATTGACCTTGAAGAAACGGGCAACGCAACTTCGAGCGCAATTCAACAATCGAAGGAAACAGGCGTTCCCACAAAGAGCGTTGCGGATATCTACAAGCCTAAAAAGGCAAGCGCGCAAAACCCAGTTCCTATGGTTTTAGTAGCGCCGGGTATTCAACGTACTAAGGAAACGCAAGCGTCCTTCTGTATCGAACTCGTTCGCAGGGGATACGGCGTTATCTGTATCGACCCGTACGGCCAAGGCGAATCTACCCCGTCTTACGAAAAGCAATCGGCTACTAACGAAGGCTACGGTCTTTTCCATTGGATGGACTATATGTATACCGAAGAAGGTATGGAATATTTCGATTGGGTAGACTATTCGAGAGTTGGCGCAACGGGTCACTCGGCAGGCGGTAACGGTGCGCAAAAACTCGCTGAACGCGAAGGTAAAAACGCTACCGACCGTGGCGATGCAACTTCACGCCTTGCGGCAGTTTATATCACGGGTTATATCCGCGGTTGGAACTGGGCTAACACCAAGAGTAATATCGGTATTAGTTATTCTTCAAAAGACGAAGGCGCATACCAAAACGACACCGCTGTTAAAAAAGCGAGCATTCAAGAAAAGTTAGACGCAGTCAAATCTATTA
>JAGCLN010000148.1 GCA_017646945.1 Clostridia bacterium
AACGCTGATGGTTTCGTAATCGTAGCAGGCGATAAAGAATACGTTGGTAAACAAATTCTTATCTGCACGGGTTCTTCGCCGGCACTTCCTCCTATCGACGGTCTTGCCGACAGTCTTAAGTCAGGCTATGCACTTACCAACCGCGAAGTTTTAGACCTTAATAAAATCCCCAAAGACATCGTTATTGTTGGCGGTGGTGTAATCGGTCTTGAAATGGCTTCTTACTTCAACAGCGTAGGCAGTAAAGTTTACGTAGTTGAAATGATGGACCATATTGCAGGTCCAGTTGATAGAGAAATTTCTACTATGCTTCAAAAAGAATACGCTTCTCGTGGCGTTGAATTTATTCTTGGCGCAAAAGTAGTTTCTATCAAGAACAATGCCGTTTCTTATGAAAAGGACGGTAAGGTTACTGAAATTAAATCTGATTACGCGCTCGTATCAATCGGCCGTCGCGCAAGAACTCAAGGTCTTGGCGCTGAAAACATCGGCTTAAAACTTGAAAGAGGTGCAGTCGTTACTAACGAATACGGCAAAACTAACGTTCCTGGCGTTTGGGCTGCTGGTGACGTAAACGGCAAGTCAATGCTTGCTCACACCGCATACCGCGAAGGTGAAGTTTGCATTAACAATATTTTAGGTAAAAAGGATAGAATCAACTACAATTCAATTCCTTCAGTTATTTACACTAACCCCGAAGTTGCAGGCGTAGGTGAAACTACTGAATCTGCAAAAGAAAAGGGTCTTGACGTAAACGTTCAAACTGTAACGCTTAAATACAGTGGTCGTTACATTGCTGAAAATGAACACGGCAACGGCGTGCTTAAAGTTATTACTGACAAAAAGCACAACAACATAGTAGGCCTTCACGTTTACGGAAGCTATGCGTCTGAAATGATTTACGGCGCAGCAATGATGGTTGAAACGGAAATGAGAGTGACTGACGTTCAAAAACTCGTATTCCCGCACCCCACCGTATGCGAAGTTATAAGAGAATCAATGTTCTTAATTTAATAAAAAAGGAGAATTTTTATGCCAAAGAGTCAATACGTTGATCCCGCCAAGGCGTTTGAAGCGGGTTACATCCATTTTGAAGACATTCCTGTATGTCAATACAACAAAACCATTAAAGAAGAATTAAAAGTCTTCTCTAAAGAAGATATGATGCGCGTATATCGCGATATGGCTATCATTCGTGAGTTTGAAACCATGCTTAACGAAGTTAAGGTAAAAAGCGAGTACAACGGTGTTAAATACAACAACCCGGGTCCTGCGCACCTTTCTATCGGTCAAGAAGCTTCTGCAGTTGGTGAAGCTTACTACTTAGATATGAACGACTTATCGTTCGGTTCTCACCGTAGCCACGGCGAAATTCTTGCTAAGGGTCTTTCGTCGATTGAAAAGCTTGACGATAAAGAACTTTACGATATCATGAAAGAGTTCCTTGATGGTTAAGTTTTATCAGTAGTTGAAAAACACATGAAGTCGGGTAGCATTAAAGAACTTGCTATCAACTTCCTT
>JAGCLN010000149.1 GCA_017646945.1 Clostridia bacterium
AGGTTGTTTTTCCCAACTAAATGCAAAATATTAAACTTCTTAAGAAGTTTATCAAGGTTGTTAACAACCGTTTCGTTTATCTTTTTCGCGCCCGAAGAACCACCGGTTATAAGAAGGGTAGGCTTGTCGTTTTTAATGCCGTAATAAGAAAGGGCGGTTTCCCTTTTTACGCTCGCTAATTCTTCTCGCACGATAGCGCCATAACACTCGCTATTTTTAATAGGAATAGGAAAGGTTGTTATAATGCGTTTAGCAAAGCGTGACGCTATCTTGTTTGCTAGTCCCATACTCTTATCCGATTCGTGAATAACAACGGGAATTTTCAGTTGATTAGCCGCAATAGTTACCGGCAAACCAACGAAACCGCCCTTTGAAAATACCACGTTCGGTTTTAACTTTTCAAGTATTTTTTTGGCGTCGTTAACGCTTTTTATAAACTCGAAGGGGATTTTTAAGTTTTGCGCGGTTATTTTTCGTTTAAGTTTGGTAGTTGAAATTTCATAGTAGGGTATATTTTTCTCTTCAACTAACCGCTTTTCGATTCCGTTTTTAGAGCCGATATAGTAAATTTTGTCAAAGTGTTTTTCAAGTTTGTCAAGTAGGGCGAAGTGTGGGGTACAATGCCCCGCCGTACCACCGCCCGTCAATACGATAGTTTTCATAATAATATAGTATGCGAAAATATTTTTTGTTTACAAAAAAAGATTGAAAAAATCGTTGAAAAAATGGTGAGAGAGTTGTATAATAAAAATATAGATTTACTTGGAGAGTTTTATGAGCAATATTTTAGTAACAGGTGGCGCGGGCTATATCGGTAGCCATACCGTAGTTGAACTTATCAAATCAGGTCACGGCGTTGTTATCGTTGATAACTTGTCTAACAGTAAGCCCGAAGCGGTAAAAAGAGTAGAAAAAATCGTAGGTCAAAAAATCCCATTTATCGTTGCAGATATTTTAGATAAAGATGCAATTAGGGGTATTTTTAAAGATTATAAAATCGATGCGGTAATCAATTTTGCAGGCTACAAAGCGGTTGGCGAATCCGTTCAAAAACCTATTGAATATTATCACTACAACATCGGCGGGCTTATAGCGCTTGTTGAAGTTATGAAAGAGTTTAACTGCAAAAACTTGGTATTTTCTTCTTCCGCAACCGTTTACGGCGACCCTGCGTCAGTTCCTATTCGTGAAGATTTTCCCTTATCTACCACTAATCCGTACGGAAGCACTAAACTCTTTATCGAATATATTTTAAAAGATTTATACAAGTCGGATAACGCTTGGAATATCGCTATTCTTCGTTATTTTAACCCCGTTGGCGCTCACGAATCTGGCACAATCGGTGAAGACCCGAATGGTATTCCTAACAACCTTTGCCCCTATATCACAAAAGTTGCCGTAGGCAAACTTCCGTACTTAAACGTTTTTGGCGGCGATTATAAAACGGCAGACGGTACCGGCGTTAGAGATTATATCCACGTTGTTGACCTTGCGGTTGGCCACGTTTTATCCGTAAACAAAATCTTATCAAACAGCGGTTTATTCGTTGTTAATTTAGGAACGGGCGTTGGTTATAGCGTTTTAGATATGGTAAAATCTTTCTCAAAAGCGCTCGGCAAAGAAATTCCTTATAAAATCGTAGACCGTCGCCCCGGCGATATTGCCGAATGCTATGCAGACCCGTCTTACGCTTACGAACTTTTAGGTTTTAAAGCGCAAAAAACCTTAGACGATATGTGTCGCGATGCTTTGCGTTGGCAACTTGATAATCCTAACGGCTACAATTAATTTTTAATCCGTTATTTGCTGCGTTATACTTTGTTACTGCGACTTTTTAACATCTCGATGACCAAA
>JAGCLN010000150.1 GCA_017646945.1 Clostridia bacterium
CCTGAACGCCCTGCGCCCCTTCGGTAATAATGCCGAGTTCGATTAAAATTTGCGTGCTTTTTTCACTCAAAAGCGAAGTGGTATACTTAGTTTTTCCGCTAAGTTTATCCTTGAACTCGCCCTTTTGAATTTCCGCACCGTAAAGCGAGGTTATGATTGACGAAAAATATTCGTAAGCCGTTTTGTTTTCCGTTATTATTTCAAACCCGATATGCCCGTTTGATACGAGTAGTGTTCCCGCACCCCTAATAAACGCCGAAAGCGCGGAAACCCTGCAACACGGCTGGGTTAATTTTTTTATTAAAATTTCTTCTTTTACGCGCTCGGTAAAGGTCATAAATCACATCTTCCTTTTATACTCTTGAAATCTCATATTTTTAGGAAGTTTTCCGTCAATATTGAGAATTCTATCGGTTGGGATACCAACCCTTTCGATAAGGCTTTCGGCTTGTCCTAAAACGCCGATTTTTTCGGGCGAGTGAGCATCGCTATCAATAACGAAGTTGACGTTCGTTTTTAAAACGCTTTCCCACTCGTCGTCTTCCAAATGTTTCTTCCTTGCGTCAATTTCAAAAATAGTACCGTAATCTTCACAGCATTTAGCCACGTCGTAAGCGTTGATAAAGGCGCAAAACCCGGGGTGAGTCAAAATGTCAATCGGGTTGTTTTTTATAGCGTTTATATAAACCTGAGTATTCCTCTTTATAAGGCTTTCGCTCGGCTTGAAAAAATGCCTTGCGTTAAAGTTTTTAGCAAACAGTAAATACCACTCTTTGAGTTTATCGTACGTTATGAGTTTGTGAATGCCCGCAAGATAAATATCCATATTTTCCATATCTATCTCTTTCATATCCGTTTTACCGCTTACGCCCAAAATATTCGCTTCAACGCCGAGTATTACTTTAACGCCCGTTTGATTGGTAGCATCTTCGCATAGCGATTTCATATACGGAACTTTTTTACTTCTTATACCGTAAACGGTATGACCATGACCATGGTCGGTAATAGCAAGTTCCATAAGCCCGTTTTGCTTTGCTACCATAGCGTTATCAAGTATTGTTCCCGTACCGTGACTAAATATCGTATGGGTATGGTAATCCGCTGTCAATTTCATTAAAATTCTCCAAGGTAAACGAGTTCTTCGGTTAAACTAATCTGCCGTTTCTCGTAAACTTTTTCTTTTATAACTTTTATTAAATCGTAAATGTTTTGCGAAGTTGCGCTATCGCTTGCAATTATAAAGTTAGCGTGCTCGGGCGAAACTCTCGCTCCGCCTATTTTGTAACCTTTAAAACCGCACTCGTCAATAACCCTGCCTGCAAAATACCCTTCGTTTTTAAACACCGAACCACAACTTTTGCCCCTGGGGTTACGGCGCATAGCCGAATAGTTTTTTATCTTTTCTTCTAAAATATCACTCTCGCACGGGTTTAGCGAAAAACACACTTTTATTATTGCCTGTTTTTCCTGCTTAAACTTGCTCGTTCTATACCCGAACTCACAATCGTTTCTGCTATAAGTTCCCCTATCGGTAACAACGTACCTAACGTAATCGCCCACGGATTTTCCAAAGCAACCCGCATTCATGCAAACCGCTCCGCCCACGCTTGCAGGAATTCCTATCGCAAACTCTAATCCGCCGAGTGAATTTAAGTTAGCGTCTTTAATAACGCTTGAAAGTTTAACACCGCTTTCGGCAATATACAAATTACCGCTAAGCCTTACTTCTTGCAAATTTTTAGTTATTATTACCGCCCCGTTATAACCCTTATCCGAAACGAGCAAGTTAGTGCCTGCGCCGATAACTTCGTACGGCATAAACCCCTTTAAAGTTTGAACCGCCGTTTTGAGTTCGTTTTCAGTTTTAGGGAATATTGCAAGCCTTGCGTTTCCGCCCGTTTTATAGCGAGTGTAAGCGCCGATAGGATAATCGAGTTGCGTTTCGATTTGTCCAAGCGAATTAACGATTTGTAAAGAGCAATTATCTAATGTCATTACCCGTCTCCTTTATTTTACAACATTTATCAAATTTTTACAACTGTTTACGATTATATCGTAATTCTCTCCGCCACAAAGAGCTGAAAAAACGGTGTTTGAGAGCAAATTGTAGTTATCTTTGGTTGAAAAAGGAATAAAAGTATATTCGTTCTTAACTTTTTCCGCTAACGAAAACTCTTGGTCTTCACTATACAAAACTCGCCCCGTTGACGAAAACATTTGTAGCGACGAAATTTTATCTTGAACGGCAAAAGACTAAAGGTGTTTTATAAATTCGTTTGCATAGTAGAAATTCTTACTGTCGTTTGAAGTTAGGCTAACGTATTGAAACAAGTCGTTATACCTAGCGATAGGGGTAGCGGTAAAATCAACGCCATTGTTTCTAAGCCTTACGATATCACGTTGAGTTCCTATAAGCGTTGCGTTTTCCTTAATCAAAAAGCGATTGAACGCATCGCTTGGCGAAAGAAGGACGTATTTATTTGATTTTGCGCTTGAAAATAAACAGGCGGTTTGCGGTGAAGTATATTCCCCCTTCGATAAAATTGTCTCGCTATCGCCACTACCTTTACTTATTTGAAAATAACTGCCTTTCAAGTATGAAACGGCATATCGTTTTTTACCGACCGTACCGCCGTCTAAAACGGAAAAATCAATCTCTTTTGCAAAATTTTCAACCCCTAAATCGCAACCGCCAAAAGACACTAAATCAGGCGGATTATCGCCTTGTAGCGCGATTTTTAGCCCTTCTGCAGAGTAGTTTGAAACTAATATATAA
>JAGCLN010000008.1 GCA_017646945.1 Clostridia bacterium
AAAAAATAGCTACGGTGGCGTAAAGAACTGTTTCGAGACTAAACTTCTTGAAAGATCAGCTTGGGCTAACATCTACAAACCTGAAGGTTTTAGTGACGATATTGCACCTCCACCAACTTTCGCAACGGATGCAAACGGCAACGAAATCAAATTTACTAGATAAAACAATTAAATAAAACCAAATATAGAAGAGCATTTTACGGCGATAGCGGTATAAGTGTCTCTTCTATAGTAGGTTTTAAGAATATTACTTATGGGACTAAAATAAGGAGAATTTCGATGGAAAATGAAATGATGAAAGGTCAAGAATCGCCAGAATTAGTGCAACCGCACTATTTAATGACGAGAAAGACAAAAAGGCTTATTTTCTATATATGTATGATAGCGTTATTCGTTGTTGAAACTATAGTTTTCTATATTTACGTTAACGCGAGTTCGTTCGTACTTGCATTCCAAGAATATGAAAATACGCTTTCTGGATACGTGCCACATTGGGCGGGGTTTGACAATTTTAAAACGATAATAGAAGTTATAAAGGCGCCAAGTAATGCCGGAATGATTAAATGGTCGTTATTAATGTATTGCGTTCACGTATGTATTACTATGGCTAGTGCGTTGTTCTTGTCTTTCTATATATATAAGAAAATGTTGTTTGCAGGATTTTTTAGAACGATACTTTTCTTACCTGCGGTTATTTCTGCGGTAGTTATGGTTTGTATATATAAATATATGGTAAACGATATATATATGGCAGTATTTAATCAAGAAGTTGGTTTGTTAAAAGGCGATGCGGACACTATGATGTATGCCGTAATCGGATATATGCTTTGGATGGGATACGGTACGGATATACTTCTTTATACCGGCGCAATGAGCGGTATTAACGAATCTATCGTTGAAGCGTCTGAACTTGACGGTTGTAATTCTATACAAGAATTTTGGTATATTACCTTACCTTGTATTTTCCCAACACTTATTACGTTTATAGTATCGGGCTTAGCAAGTGTATTTACTAACCAATTACAATTATATACGTTCTTTGGAACGGGCTCGCCTGTACAATGCGTAGGTTACTTTATGTACGTTAACAACTTAAACTCTCCAGGTCTTGTACAAAGAGCAGGCGTAGAGTTTGGTGGTAACCATTACTTAACTTATACTGAACTTTCGGCAATGGGCTTAATGGTAACAGCAGTAACTTTACCGGTTGTATTAACCGTTAGATACTTACTCAACAAGTTTGGACCAAGAGTGGATTAATAGGGGGGACGTGAAAATGAAATATAAAAATAAATCTGGAAGATTTTCCACTGTTTCAAGAGTTTTTACTAACCCTTTATTCCTTATAATGTTTATATTCCTTTGCCTATATGCGTTTAGCGTACTTTTCGCACTTGGTTGGGGTCTTATGACTTCGGTTAAAGAAAGGGTTGACTTCCTTTCTCGTGGCCCGCTTGCTTGGCCGGATTGGTCTTATTGGGATTTAAACAAGGGTAATCCTAACTACGCAAACTACGATAATCCGTTTGGTTACTACACTAAAATTTTAAGTGAAGCGGAGTTTACTAAGAACTATTCTTGGATTAAAGGTTGGGGTTCACATAC
>JAGCLN010000151.1 GCA_017646945.1 Clostridia bacterium
TTGAACGATTATATCAAACAAGATATATACTCCTTAATCGATTAGTTGAATTCTTCAAGCATAAGGTCGGCGCAAATATTCATACCGATAGGCATTGAAGATATGAGTAGTTTTTCTTCACGAGTATGTTCGCCACAACCATTGTAAATACCAACGCAAAGCGCAGGAACGCCTTGGCTTAAAGGAATATTGCAGTCGGTAGACATAGTCGTTTCTCTGCAAGTAACCCCCGTGTGTTTTTCGCAAGTGGCTTTAACCTTTTTAATCATAGAATTAAAAAGTTGTTTATCGGCAGGCTCACCGCACGGGCGAACGCCAACCGTTTTAACGGTAAACTTAGCCTTGCCGTAACCGTTAAATTTATCGATGGTTTTTTTGAAGTTGGATTCCATATACGCTAAACACTCGGTATCGTCTGAGCGATATTCATAAAGCATTTTTGCGTATTGCGGAATAGTGTTAACACTCGTTCCGCCTTCAATCATACCAACGTTATAAGTGGTTTTAGTATTTTCCTTTTTAGGAAGCTCTACTGAATATAGTTCGGTAATGAGTTTTGCAAGGTTATGAACTGCGCTTTCATTACCAAACGCGCCGAAAGAGTGACCGCCTTCGGTAAAGCACTCAACTTCATATCTATGAGAGCCAACGCAACGAGTTGCAACCGACGTGTAATGACCGTCAAAGGTGTAAAACTCTTTAATTCTACCTTTGTAATCTTTCATTAGTTGACGGCAACCTTTCAAGTTGCCAAGCCCTTCTTCACAAGAGTTTGCTACGATTAACACACCGCGTTTTGCTTTTAAATTATGCTTAATTACGTATTTTGTTACCATAAGCATAATTGCAAGCGAAGACGTGTCATCACAAACACCGGGAGCGTAAAAATACTCGCCGTCACTTGTAAGTTCAAACGGCGTGGTGTCAGGAAATACCGTGTCGGTGTGAGCGCAAAAAACGACTATATCGTCACAGTTTTCACAGTTGATAGGGTAAACGCAGTTAAGCGCATCGTCTATATAAACGCCTTTCGCCCCTTGGTTTTCAAGCCAAGCCTTGCAAAAATTAGCGCGTTCTTGCTCGTTGTGGGATGGCGCGGGGATTTCAACTAAACTTTTTAAAAGGGAATGAAGTTCTTCTATTGAGTTTTTAATATAATCTTTAATCATAACAGTTTTATTTTAATACTTTTTAAAATAAAAAGCAACAAAAAACCCAACCTGAACTGAGGTTGGGTAAATTTTTTATACGAGCGGAACAGCGCCTATTTCATTAAGAACAAGGAAAAGTAGATATAAAACGTAAATTGTTAAAAGCGCAAAGCCTTGCCACTTTTTGAACTTGCCTTGAATAATTGTTGGGATAATTGCAACGGCGCAAGCTGCGATACAAACGGGGAAGTCAAACACAAGGTTGATTTGGTCAACGGGAAGCGGTTTGCCGTTTATAACGGCGCATAAGGGAAGAATAAGCGTTGTATCAATAATATTTGCGCCGATAATGTTACCTACTGAAAGAGAGTTTTCTTTCTTTCTAATTGCGGTAAGAGTGGTAACGAGTTCTGGAAGTGAAGTTCCAAGCGCAATAACGGTAAAGCCTACAATGGTTTCGCTAATGCCTATTCCCAAAGCGATAGTCTTGCCCGAGGAAACAAGGAATTCTGCGCCGAAAACGATAGCCAAAGTTCCAATGATGAAGAAGGTAATCTTTGACGGAACTTGCTTTTTATCAAAACCGCATTGTTTTTCTAAGCAAGCCGTCTTTTTGCCTTCTATTAGGTTGCTGAGCATAAATACGATAAATATTGCCCAAAGAATAAACGCTGACCAAACGGGGAGTAATTTATTTAAGGATAATATAGTAAGAGTAACGATTGATAAGAGCAATAATCCGCCTTTAAAAGAAAATTCTTTTCTTTTAATAGCGCCTGCCATAGCAACGAGTGATACGCCCATTATTAAAGTGGTGTTAGCCGTAACCGAGCCAACCGCATTACCGATAGCAAGCCCTGCCGAGCCGTTCATAGCCGCTCTAACTGAAACGAGCATTTCGGGTAGAGTTGTAGCAAACGAAACTATCGTTGCGCCAACAACGAACTTGGGAATGCCCGTTGCTTCGGCAAACCAAGACGCCGAGTCAACAAACCAGTCGCCACCCTTAATCGTAAGCATAAGGCCAACGATAAAAATTACGCACGCTATCGCAATAAGAACGCCACCGTCAAGCGAGCCGAACAAAGTGATGCCAAAAAAATCCATATATACTCCAAACAGTAAAAATTCCAAGTATAGTAAAGTTACACTTGGCGTTTATAATTTAATAACTTATAGTAGTATAACAAAGATTATTTCCATTGTCAAGACAAAATAAAACCCAACTCGTTTCGAGTTGGGTTTTGGTATTAAAGACCGAGAATTTCTTTCTTTTTAGCATCGAACTCTTCTTGAGTGATTGCGCCATCATCTAAAAGGTCTTTGTACTTTTTGATTAAGTCAACTGAGTTGTATTCTTTAGCGGTTTGGTTTGTATTATCAACTGCTTTTACAGGTTGAACTTCGGGCTGAGGTTCACTTTCGGGCGCGCTTTGGGTAGCGCCGAGAGTTTCAATTTGGTTAATGTTGTTTTGAATATAGATAGGAGCAACGATTGACACTACTAAAGCAACGATTAAAGTAATCATAGCAGTATCAGAAGGTCTACCCTTTGCTTTTGAAATTTCATCAACACATTGAGCGGTTACGTATGCCCAGTAGATAACGTAAATTGGGAAGAAGAGTGAAATGAGCACGCAAATCATAGAATCTCTCTTAGTAGCGCTCTTTTGGTTGGTATATTCAGTAGTTTTGTAAATCCAAATATACATCCAAATACCAAAGGTAAAGAATAAAAGTAAAACGTGCTTTAAAATATCAATGTAGTAGGGGCTAGCGTTGTTAACGGTTTTGTTAGCGGTTGCGCCTTGAGTTTGAGCGGCTGCGCCATCTTCAGTAGCGCTATCAGTAGTTTCAGCAAGAGTTAAGAATAATGCTGAAATACCTAATGCTAAAGGAATAAGTGTGAAAGTAATGTTTGGAATTAAGTAAAGTTTAATGTAATAGCTAAGTTCTTCAAAATCTTCAAAAATCCATAAAGCAGCGTCAAGTTCAATACCGTAATCGATTATATAAACGAAGTGAGTAACTACGGGAACGATATGGTAGAAGAAGATTGCGCCAATTACCGTTGCAAAAATGGCGATAACAACAATTTTTACGTATTTATTAAAGCCTTTAATAAAAGCGGAAATTGTAGTTAAAGCGGTAACGGCTGTTACAGCAAAAAAGCAAAGTAACTCTAATATACTAGCGATTATTCTGAGAGTATCGAGTAATTCAACGTATTCGCTGTATTCTGTAAGGAATTCAATATTGTTTACAGTTCCCCTTATAAAGTTAATAAAGAAACCAAGTAATAATAATGCGCAAGGAATTGTAAATAAAGCCTTTTTCTGCTTAAGAATAAGTAATGCGCCAAGCCCAATTAAACCAAATAAGATTATGAAAAATCTGAAGTTAAATAAAGAATCGGCATTGATACCATATTCGTTATAATATGCAGTTTTAACGATTGCATTTACAAGATAGAAAAATGCGGCTGCAAAGCATAAAACAGCGGCAATAATTCTAACTAAGTCTTTCTTTTGAGAAAGTTTGTTAATGAGTTTATCCATAATTTTCTCCGATAGTAAATTTACTCTTATTTGAGTATGGAATAATTATACTACTGCGTAGTATCAATGTCAATATTTTCAATATAAATATATATTGATATATAGTAAGAGTATAACAAAAATAAATATATTTGCATATTGTAAAAATAGGCAAAATTTTGCTTGACATAAGTTAAAAAACATAGTAAAATAATTGCGTTATCAGATGGCGCCAGAGCCAAGCGGTAAGGCACGGGTCTGCAAAACCCTTACGCCCCGGTTCAAATCCGGGTGGCGCCTCCAAAATTAAAACCCACGGAATTTCCGTGGGTTTTTTGTTGTTTAATCGTACGCTATGCAATCTCTTGTAGAAACGCGTTTAACAACGTTGCCAAAATCATCGTCACAGTTATAAAACATTTCCGCGCAAAGCGCAACGGGAAGATAAATGCCACCGTCAAGCGTGCCTGCTAAACACATATTTATACTGCCGAGTTTGTTCTTCTTTATAAATTTAAGCGTTTCTAAAACGTAATTGCCGTTTTTGAGCCATTGTGAAGAAAGTTCACGCCAAGCGTTTGCTCTTACCTGACGGTCGTGCTTTGCAACTTTTGGGTGATTTTCACCTATCAAATAGGGACCTTGTTGATGAGCAAAGTTGCCCCAGTTGAGCATCATAACGCCTTTAAATACCAAGCCTACCTTTGCGCCATCTCTAAGTTTTAAAAGTTTATCGGTAAACTCTAAGGTTTCTTTAAACGAATCAAATCTCATAAA
>JAGCLN010000152.1 GCA_017646945.1 Clostridia bacterium
ATAACGTAAATTTAGCCGTTAGCAATTCTTTTTTCCGCTTCTTCTTTAGAGATTTTTAAACAATGCTTATCGTACTTTCTGTTGCCGTTTTCATCGGTTAAACTTTCAAGCCTTTCCTTAGAGCAAAAACAATAATACGCGCCACCAAGGTCGATAAGTTGTTTAGCGTAATCTAAATACATCGCCTTTCTTTCACTTTGAGTGTATGGGCCAAAGTCACCGCCAACGTCCGGTCCTTCATCGTAAAAAAGCCCTGAAGATAAAAGGGAAGAATAAATTACATCAAGCGCGCCTTCAACGTATCTTTCACGGTCGGTATCTTCTATTCTCAAAATAAAATCACCGCCATTGTGTTTTGCATACAAAAAGGCGTATAAGGCGGTTCTAAGACCACCAAGGTGCATAAAACCCGTGGGGCTTGGGGCAAATCTTGTTCTAACTTTTTCCATAATAACGTCCTTAAAAATTATAGTATTTTATCTTTAATAATGGTTTTAATATTTTGTAAACGATTGTCGTAAAAGTAACTGTAAGATTCTTCGCCGCTAATGATAACGTGGTCGAAAAGCGTTACTTTATGATAGTTCAAAAAGGCGCAAATCTTGGCGGTTGCCAAATCGTCCGCTTCGGAAGGGTGGGGGTATTTTGCAAAGTGATTGTGCATTATTACCGCCGACTTTGGCTTGTGAAGAAGTATGGCTTTTGAAAACTTTTCAAAGTCTAACTCAACCTTGTCACTAATATTGCTATCGAGCATAGTCGAGCCTAAAACGTTCTTATTTTCGTCAAGGTAGAACATATAAAACACTTCGTGGTCAAGCCCTTTAAAAAGTTCTATGCCGAGCGATTTTACCGCTTCGATATTTATAAGTTTTTTGGGTTTTGGCTTGGGTTTGCCGTTAAGGGTTGAAATATAACCTACGAGCGAGATAAGGGTTGCGGTGTTTTCGCTAATCCCTTTAAAACTTTGAAGAGTTTCACTATCGGCAGATAAAACGTTTTTAAGCCCGTCAAAGTGGTTGATTAGTTCGTGTGCGAGTGGGTTAGTATCTTTCCTTGAAATAGAATAGCCGAGCAAAAGTTCTAAAAGTTCGTGTTCTTGAAAAACTTCTTTGCCTTGTTTAAATTTTTCACGCAGGCGTTTTCTGTGGCCTTCGTGTAGATTGTTATTGTTAGGCATTTGCTCTCTCCATAGCCGATTTTTTATTATTGTAACACAATTTTATTAAAAAGTTAACTATATACTATGTATTTTTATAAAAATAGTATATAATGAAACTATGAACGCTTATTTTTCAAACGCAATTACCACATTGAAAGAGTGGATAAAGATAAAAAGTGTAAAATCGCCGAGTGAAAACGGCGCGCCGTTCGGTTTAGGCGTTTTCGCTATGCTCGAAAAGGCTCTTGCCGATGCAAAATCGCTTGGGTTCGAAATAAATAATTACGACGGGTACGTTGGCGAAGTGGTTTTTGGTAGCGGTGAAGATAGCAAAGGCTTAGCAATCCTATGCCATTTAGACGTTGTTCCCGAAGGCGACCTTTCTCTCTGGGACTATTCGCCTTATTCCGCCGAAGAAAAGGACGGGTACTTATACGGCAGGGGCGTTGTTGACGATAAGGGCGCTGCGGCGCTTTGCCTTTTCGCTTTAAAAGAACTTAAAGACGAAGGTTTTATTCCGTCAAAAAAGATAAAACTCATTTTTGGGTGTGATGAAGAGAGTGGTTGGGGTTGCATTGACCATTATAATAAGGTTGCCGTTATGCCACAATTAGGCTTTTCACCCGATGGCGACTTCCCCGTTATATACGCCGAAAAGGGTATTTATCATATAAAATATACCTTTCCTATATCAAACCGAGTGCAAAATATTGCTGGTGGCGATAGAATCAACGTTGTTTGTGATAAGTGTTTTGTTAAAATTGATAATGAAGAAATCGTTTTCAACGGCGTTTCCGCTCACGGCTCAACGCCCGAACTTGGCGATAACGCTATTAAAAAAGCGTTGAAGGCGTTGGTAGATAAAAATTTGTTTAGCGAGCAAGCGTACGAACACCTTTTTAACGGCAGACTGTTTGAAAAGTTTAGCGATGAGAGTGGAAAGTTGACCTTTTCGCCGAACGTTATCAAAAAGGTTGGCGATTGCGTTGAAATTTTAGTTGACGTGCGCTACCCCGTTAATTATAAGTTAGAAGAAGTAAACGCGCCACTTAAGAAGATAGGCGAGTTTGAAATTGAAGAACACAAAGCCCCGCTTTATGCGGATAAAAACGGCGCGCTCGTAAAAACTTTGAACGCCGTTTATGAAAAACATACGGGTGAAAAAGCCGTATCGCAAGTAACCGGTGGTGGAACTTACGCAAGGGCGTTAAAAACAGGCGTTGCTTTCGGGCCGGTGTTTGATGGCGGTGCGGTTTGCCACGTTCCCAACGAGCGTATGAAAATTAGCGATTTAGAAAAATGCTACTATATCTATAAAGATGCGATAAAAGAACTTTCAAAATAAAAAAACCGACCAGAACGGTCGGTTTTTTATTGTTCAATTTTTGCTTTAAGTTTAGTTTTAGTGGTTTCGGTTACGCGAACAACGTCTGATATCTCCACACCGATAATCATATAAACGGTGTTGCCTTTGGCTACTATCGGCAATTTATCCCTTTCGGAAAGCGGTATTTTTTTATCTATCAAATACTCTTTAAGTTTCTTTGTTCCACCGCCAAACTTAGTAAAAGTATCGCCGTCGCGCCTTGTTCTTATAACTGAGCCACTTGGAATTCTATCGCCGTCGAACA
The DNA here is from genome assembly GCA_017646945.1 of Clostridia bacterium. Classification (GTDB taxonomy): domain Bacteria; phylum Bacillota; class Clostridia; order Christensenellales; family Borkfalkiaceae; genus HGM11412. Next base: position 2,794 of record JAGCLN010000152.1, read on the forward strand.
AAAGATAGGGTTTATCTTGCTCGCCGCTTGTAATCGTTACCTTTTTGTCTAAAAACTCAAACTTGCCTATCGAAAAAGGAATTTCAATATCGCTTTTTTCTTCAACTTTTGATGAAAAAACGATAAAGTCATATTCTTTGATTGCAATAATGCCTTTTGGTAGGGTTACAACCGCTCCGCTTTGCAAGTTTTTAAGGTTTTCTACTTGTAAAACGTGGATATATTCGTAATCGCAAGTTAACCCAAGGCGTTTTAGCGCAAGGATTGTTGCGCGGTTAAACAAAACTTTATCAAGCGTGGTTGAAAGGTAGAGTTTGCCGTTTTTTTCTTGTAACTTAGAAAGCGAAAGTTTATTTAAAAACTCGTCTTCTTCGCTTGCGATTTTTGATAAGCGATACGCTGATTCCACCGCTTCCGGAAAGCGTTTCTCTATCATAGGAACGAGAGAATGGCGAATAAAATTGCGGGTGTAAGCGGTGTCAAAATTAGAACTGTCTTGAACGAATGAAAGGTTGTGCTTTTCAATATAATCTTCAACGTCCTTTCTCAAAAAATGACTGATAGGGCGGATAATATTGCTACTTTCGTTTTTAATTCCTGCAAGACCGCCGAGCCCCGCGCCCCTAAACACGTTAAAGAGCACAGTTTCAAAATTATCGTTTTTATGGTGGGCGGTTGCAATTTTTTGGCAGTAGCCGTCAGCGATAATCTCGTTAAAAATTTTGTAGCGTAAAAGCCTTGCGCCCTGTTCGAGCGACAAGCCGTTTTCGCTCGAAAATTTTGGCGCGTCCACCTTTTTAACAACGAGCGGAACGTTAAGGCTTTCGCAAAGCGTTTTTACAAAAAGTTCGTCGCCATCACTCTCAGCGCCGCGGATAGAGTGGTTTACGTGCACGGCTTTTACCGTTAAAGAAAAATCGTCTTTAACCGAGAGTAAAAGGTGAAGTAAACAAACGCTGTCTTTTCCGCCTGATAATGCAACGGCTATCGTTTCGCCGTGTTTTAAAAGGGATTTGTCAATCATTTTTTTCAAACTTGAAAAGTTTATCCATTACCGCCATCATAAAGTTGTGGGGTAAGATTTTCGCCATGGCTCGCAAAAGCTTGGCGTATTTTCCGGGA
>JAGCLN010000153.1 GCA_017646945.1 Clostridia bacterium
AAATGTGCTTTACTTTAATGGCTGGGGTAGTAGGATTCGAACCTACGGATGACGGAGTCAGAGTCCGTAGCCTTACCGCTTGGCGACACCCCAATATTTAATTTTATTTGCTACTGTATAATAACAAATTGAGCGGAAAAATTCAACTATTTTTCGATGTATATTTCATTTTTTTATAAAAACTTTTGCTTGTTATGTGTTGCAAAATTGCAAGTTTAGGCGTATAATTGATTTATTAAAATCAAAGAGGTGAAAATATTATGTTTCAACCAAAGTTAAGTAGGTCGATAGGCTGTTTCGGTATTAAATGGATTGATAAAGAAACAAGAAAGTATCAAATCACTCACGAAGAAGAAGCGCTTATTTCAAGCGTTAAAGATATGGTTGCGAGCGGTTTTGATGCTATTGAACTTATGACTCTCGGTCCGTGGAATAGGCAAGAAGAACTTGAAAATTACCCGTACGTTACTCGCGCGGTGGAAATTATTAAGGACCACGGCTTGTATTTAAACAGCGTTCATTTGCCTTTCTCTTGTCAACTTTGGAACTTTACTTCGCTTGATGAAAACGAGCGTAAACTCTCGGTTGAAAGCGTTAAGTCGGCAGTTTCCTTTTATGAAAAGGATATGCCTAATTGTTTCGTTATTCACCCCGATACAAGACCTAAGGACGATAGCGAAAGGAGCGCAAGGCTTGAACAGTTAACCAAGTCAATGTATGAAATATGCGAGTTTGTTCCCGCAAAGGTTTGCGTTGAAAATATGACTAATAACGGTATGCTCAACGTTTCAAGCGAAGCGGAGCAACTTTTGAGCGCTGTTCCTAAACTTTATATGACTCTCGATATCAATCACCCCTTAACCCAAGCGCCCGAAAGTTATATCAAGGCTATCGGCGATAGAATTAAAAACGTTCACGTTTCCGACCGTGACCACGATAGGGAATGCCACTACGTTCCCGGTAAAGGCGTTTTGAACTGGGATAATATTATGAACGCGTTAAACGATATCGGCTACACGGGTATGCTTACTTACGAAGTTTCGCCGGAAATTCCTTCAAAAGAAATAAAAGATAATTACGACTGGTTGCTGTCAAAGGTTAAATAAAATATGGATATAAATAGTATTTTGAAAGGGGTAGAGTGTGGTTGTGGTAAGTTTCACACCTGCCCGATAGATAACGTATATATTGAAGACGATGCGATTTTAAAACTCGAAGGGCTTTGTAAAGACTACTCGGCAATCTTAATCGTTGCCGATGAAAATACTTTTGCCGTTGCCGGCGAAAAGACCGTTAAGGCGCTCGGCTCAAAGGTTAAAGATAAGGTTATTTTTACAGGTAGCAAGATTTTGATTCCTAATGAAGACGCTATCGCTACCGTTACCCAAAAGGTAGGCGGTATCGACCTTATCGTTGCAATCGGTTCAGGCGTTATGCAAGACCTTTGCAAGTACGTATCGCACTTTAATAAAATTCCGTATATGGTAGTAGCAACCGCTCCGTCTATGGACGGGTATGCATCTTCCGGCGCGGCTATGATTACGGGCGGTATGAAGGTTACTTACTCGGCAGGGCTTCCAAAAGTTATCGTTGCCGAGCCTGAAATTTTAGCAAACGCCCCCTTTGAAATGATTCAAGCGGGTTACGGCGATATTATCGGTAAATATTCCGCGCTTAACGACTGGAAACTTGCTTACGCCGTGAACGGCGAGTATTTTTGCGAGTATATCTACAACGTTACCTATCAAATGATAGAGCGCGTTAAACCGCTTGCGAAAGGTTTAGTTGCAAGGGATAATGGTAGCGTTAAAGCGCTTATGGAAGCGCTCGTTGTGGTTGGTATAATGATGAGTTTTGCAGGTTCTTCTCGCACTGCATCGGGTAGTGAACACCATTTTTCTCACTACTTTGAAATCGTTGGTATTTTAAACGGTGAAGACTATTTTGCACACGGGATTGACGTTGCTTATTCAACCGTTTTAACCGCTAAAATTAGGCACGCACTTTTGAATATAAGGTGGATAAATAGAGCGAAAATTTCAAGTGAAGCTATTCAAAGCGAACTTAAAAGAATTTACAAAACTTCTGCCGATGCGTGTATAGAACTTCAACAAAAAGTAGGCAATTACGATAAGGAAAGGGTTAGCGTTTACCTTGCAAAAGAAAAGGAAATTAGAAGCATTTTAGCCGAAATGCCCACGGAAAACGAAGTTGTAAAAATGCTTGAAGACGTTGGTCTTAACTACGCTGAGTTTTTATCTTTCTACGGTGAAGATAAGATTGAAGACGGGGTTAAGTTTGCTAAGGATTTAAAGGATAGGTATTCCGTTTTATGGATGCTTTACGACCTTTCTTATTACGCAAGCGATTATATTGATAAAAGCAAGATTAAAATTATGGCGTTTGATTTAGACGGAACTTTATCTAACCACAAGTCGCCTATGCCCAAGGCAAACCTTGATGCGCTTACTAAACTTTCAAAAAAGTATAAAATCTTAATGGTTGGTGCGGGAATGTGCCACCGTATCCACAATCAAATGGAAGGGTTCCCTGCCGATATCGTTGGAAACTACGGTATGCAATGGGCAAAGTACCGCCCCGAAACTCGCGATATTGAAATCGTTAAAGATTTTAAGTTTGATTGCGATAGAGAAAGCGTTGAAAAGCGCGTAACGTTCCTTCGTGAAAAACACGGTTTTACTGAGTTTAAGGGCGATAACGTTGAGTATCACCCGTCCGGTTGCGTAACTTTCCCCTTGCTTGGAATTAAGGCGGATAAGGAAGACAAGTTTGTGTTTGACCCCGACCGCAAGAAGAGAAGAGCGTTCTACTTAGAAGTTTGCGAACTTTTTAGCGATTATGAAGTGTTTGTTGGTGGTTCATCTTCATTCGATATGGCGCCAAAAGGGTGCAATAAGGCGGTTGCGCTTAAAAAATACTGTGAAGAGAACGGCATTTTGCCAGAAGAAGTAGTTTACGTTGGCGACGATTACGGTTTAGGCGGTAACGATGAATCGGTATTCTTATCGAACTTTAATTATATAAAGATAGATAACTTCAATGATTTTCCAAAAGTTGTTAAACGTTTATTGTAATAGGTGAATAAATGAATCTTGAATACGAGTATTTAGAAGAGTATAAATCGCTAGATAAATTATGCAAAGATATGTTTTCAACTGGCGAAGGGGTGTCTGAGTATATTAGGCAAATGGATTTAGTTCCCTTTTCAAACAGAAGTTACGTGTCTAATTGGCAGGCTCAGTATAAAATGATAGTTCACTTGCGTTTTATTCGCAATACTATCGCTCACGATACAAATTCTGCCAATATGGAAATTTGTAAAGAGGGAGATTTAGTAAATTTAAAAGAGTTTCATCAATCGATAATATCTGGTGAAGATCCGCTTGCCGTTATCAATAGGGCAACGGCGCGTTTTAATCAAAAAGCACCTACTAAGCAAGTAGGGAACGATAAAAAAGATTTAAACGAACAAAAGCCCAAGTCGTTTTTCGATAAACTCGTTGACGGGTTAGATGAAATTATTATGAGTATAAAAAAGTGGTTTGATTAAACCTTAAACTAAGGAACTTAGGTAAAATCTTAAGTTCCTATTATTTTACCTTTAATTTTTACAATTCTTTAACAAATTAAAAACAATTTATTATAAAATGAAAGTTATAATTTTTACGTAAGGAGAGTTCGTATGATAAAAATTTTCGTAGTTGAAGACGATAGAGATTTAAATCGGTTTGTATCTTCAAGTTTAATTAACGCCGGGTATGAAGTCGTTTCTTGTTACGACGGATTAGAGGCGCTTGAAAAAATAGATGAAGAAAAGTGCGAT
>JAGCLN010000154.1 GCA_017646945.1 Clostridia bacterium
GGCGGGGTGTATTCTATTGCTTGGACCGATATTACTACCGGTGAGTTCTACGTTGAAACGCTTAAATCAGGCGGTGGTTTAGACCTTTTGTGCGACTATTTGGTTAGGTGTAATCCCGCGCAAATTATATGTTCGCAAAACGTTTATCTTTCTTTGAAAGATACTGTCGTTATAAAACACGGCGTGCTTCCAAAACCCGAAATTTATAAAGAGTGGGCATTTTCCCCACTTCACGCAGAAACAACGGTTAAATCGCATTTTAACGTGCTTACGCTTAACGCTTTTGGTATAAACGAGAATTATTCTGCTATTTCCGCTTGTGGCGCGCTTATCGAATATTTAAGAGAAACTCAAAAACACTCGCTCATTAACATTACTACGATTAAACTCGTTGAGCCGAGTGATTATATGATTTTAGATGCGATTGCCGTTAAGAATTTAGAACTCGTTAAATCCCAGCGTGACGGTAAGCGTTACGGCACTTTACTCGGCGTTTTAGACGAAACGAACACTTCAATGGGTTCGAGAAATCTTTATAACTGGGTGCTTAATCCCTTGCAAGACGAAAACAAGATAAATTATCGACTTAGCGCCGTTGAAGAAGTATATAAAGATAATCTTTTAAGAAACGCGCTCGTTGAAGTTTTATCTAACGTTAGGGATACCGAAAGGCTTTCAGGTAAAGTTTCTAACGGTAATATTAACCCCAAAGACGCTTATAATCTTTCAAAATCGCTTGAATTGATGCCGAGCATTAAGAGTTTAGTTTCAAATTCTTCTTGCAAAGCGCTTTGTGACGTTGATAATGCGATAGCAGATTTTAGCGAAATCACTAATCTTGTTAAGTTTGCCCTTAAAGACGATATTTCAGTTAACGCCCTTAAAGACGGTGACTTTGTAAAGGACGGATTTGATAGGGAACTCGATAGATTGAGAGAAGTTGCTAAAAATTCGGGTAACTTACTTAAAGAACTTGAAGAAAGAGAGAGAAATTCTACCGGAATTAAAACTTTAAGGGTGGGATATAATAGGGTATTTGGATATTATATTGAAGTTTCAAATTCATTTAAAGATAAAGTTCCTTATTCTTACGTTAGAAAGCAAACCCTTGTTAACGGTGAAAGGTTTATCACCGAAGAACTTAAAAACTTAGAAGAAGATATTTTAACGAGCAAGGAAAAATCTTTAAAGATTGAACTTGAAATTTTTGCTAAAATCAAAGCAATTCTCAGCGAAAACATCGTTGAAATTCAAAAGGCTTCAAAAGCGGTTGCGTTTATTGACGTTATTACTTCACTTGCAATAGTCGCTAAAAAATACAACTATTGTAAACCCGTTATCGCTAAAAAGGGTAAGCCTTTGACAATCGTTGACGGAAGACACCCCGTTGTAGAAAGCGTTTCATCATCACAATTTATCCCAAACGATACCACTCTTTGCAGTAAAGGGGATAGAATGATGATAATCACAGGGCCTAATATGGCGGGTAAATCTACTTATATGCGCCAAGTTGCGCTCATTACCTTAATGGCTCATATAGGCTCGTTTACGCCTTGTAAATCGTGCAGTATTCCTATTACCGACAAGATATTTACAAGAGTTGGCGCAAGCGATAACTTGGTGTTTGACCAGTCGACCTTTATGGTTGAAATGAACGAAGTTGCTTCAATTTTAAACAAGGCAACTGAAAACAGCCTTATTATCCTTGACGAAATAGGCCGTGGAACTTCTACTTACGACGGGCTTTCTATTGCTTGGGCGGTAGTAGAGTTCGTTGCTGAAAAAATTAAGGCAAACACCTTATTTGCTACGCACTATCACGAATTATCCGAACTTGAAGGTAGGCTCGAAGGGGTAAAGAACTATAAAGTTACCGTAAAAGAGCACGATGGCAGTATCGTATTTTTAAGAAAAATTCAAGAAGGTAGCGCAAATAAGAGTTTCGGTATAGAAGTAGCGTCGCTTGCCGGCGTTCCCAAAGCGGTAACGAATAGAGCAAAGGTAATACTTAAAAATCTTGAAAAGAACGACCTTAACGCTAAAAATGACGGCGTAGTTGAATCAATTTCTTACGAGCGTGAAGAAAGCGTTGTTGAAAACATGTTAAAATCTGTTGATTTGAACACGCTTTCACCGTTAGAAGCGATAAATTTACTTTACAAAATGAAGAAGGAACTTGAAGACTAATATGTCAAAAATCAATTTATTAGACAAAAAAGTTTATACGCAGATTGCTGCGGGTGAAGTGGTTGAAAGACCGTCTTCCGTTATTAAAGAACTTGTTGAAAACTCAATAGATGCCGGCGCTACCGAGATAAAAGTTAATATTTTCGGCGGTGGTAAAGACGTTATTGAAGTTTCTGATAACGGCTCGGGTATTTTGAAAGAAGACCTTTTAAAGACGATTTTACCGCACGCAACTTCTAAAATTAAAGATATTGACGATATAGTTGGTATTAAAACCTTAGGTTTTAGAGGTGAAGCGCTCGCTTCAATCGCATCGGTTTCTAAACTTAGAATAACCACTAAGACCGAAGGCGCTGAAATCGGCTATACTATGGAAGTTCAAGGCGGTGAAGAGCCTGAAA
>JAGCLN010000155.1 GCA_017646945.1 Clostridia bacterium
ACTCGGTCGTCAAAATCCTTTTTCAAAACGCGGTGGCCTGTGAAACAACAGGTGGTAGCAACGTCAAAATCTTTCAAAGCGGTTTACTCCTTTCTTTTCCGTTTCCGCGGGGGTAATTTGCAGGCGTGGGGTTTACTTTATCTATAATATAGATAACTCTTTCACCACAATCGTTTGATAAACTATATCTATATTCGTTATTAAACTTTCCGCCAAGCACGTTGATTGCGTTTTTAGCAAGGCAAAGTTCATCGTTTACGCTCTTATACGCTATAAACTGACCGCCTTTTTTTATTAAAGGAAGGGTATACTCAGATAAAGTGTTTAAAGATGCCACCGCTCTTGCGGTAACTATATCGAAACTCTCTCTATAAACCTTATCTTTACCAAGGTCTTCCGCGCGCTTGTTTAAAACTACGCCGTTTAAGTTTAAAGTGGATATAACGTGTTTTAAAAACTCGCACTTTTTACCAACCGACTCTACCAAAGTAAACTTTAAGTCATTCCTTTTTATCATTAAAGGCATTGACGGAAAACCCCCGCCTGAGCCTATTTCAACAACGCTTTTATTTTCACTAAACAAAAACGCGCCGTATAAACTATCTTCAAAGTGCTTAATCTCAATTTCTAAATCGTTTTTTATAGAAGTTAAGTTAAATTTTTCATTCCACTCTTTAAGTAAAATTAAGAATTTATAAAGTTTTTCTTCTTCAGCTTTAGAAGATATTAAGTTTTTTTCTTTTAAAACGTCAAACATACCGTAATTATAACACATATTTATTAACTTTTCAATTTTTATAAACGTTATTTTTTCAACATTATTTATAACTTTGTTAATAAATTAAATTTTTAATTTAACTTTTTAAAAATCGTTGATTTTTTAGTTATTATTATATATAATATATATGTTAATTACTACGCGCGTAAGTTAATAAATTGAAACCTTTTCAATATAAAATTTTTATTATCTATATTTTATCAACTTAACTATTTTTTTAAAATTAAGCATAATAAAAGTGATTTTTAGGTTTTTTAATATTTTATTAACATTTCAACGTCCCCTACTATTACTACTACTTATATCTTAAATAAAGGAGAATATAAATATGAAGTTCGTTGTGAACGGTTCAAATTTAAGCGAAGCGGTTGCAAAAGTTGTTAAAGCAGTATCAAATAAGACCACTAACCCAATACTAGAAGGTATTAAACTTTCAGTTAAGGGTGATGAACTTACTTTGATTGCAACCGATACTGAAATTTCTATTGAAAAAACTATATCTGCGTCTACTTATACTGAAGGTGAAACAGTTGTTCCAGGTAAAACTTTTGCAGAGTTTGTTAAAAAGATTGAAGACGAAGATGAAATTGAATTTACTTTAATAGAAAACGAACTTAAAATTAACTACGGTTCAAGCGAAGGTTTTATTCAAACTTTTAAAGCGGAAGAATTTCCTATTATAAATAAAGATATTAAAGAAAAATATTTTTCTTTAAAACAAAAAGATTTAAAAGAAATTATCGCAAAATCAAGTTTTGCTTGCTCGCAAGACGATGCAAGGCCTTTACTTAAAGGTTGTTTACTTGAAATTGAAAATGATGAAATAACTTCTATCGCGCTTGACGGGTTCCGTTTAGCCCTTTTTAGAAAGAAGATTATTGAAAAGAGTGAAAACTTTAAAATTATAGTAACCCAAAGAACTTTAAACGAAATCGTAAGAATTTTAGATAACGATGAAGACGTGGTTACTATTATCGTTCAAAAGAACGTTTTAATGTGTGAAGTAGACGGAACCGTTCTTATTTCAAGGCTTTTAGAAGGCGATTATATTGATTATAAAAATATAATTAAAGAAGACCACGTTACGCTCGTTAAAGTTAATAAAAATCAACTTTTAACAGCTATTGAGAGAGCGTCTGTTTTAAACAGCGATATTAAAAAGATTGTAAAGTTTGATATTAAAGAAAATTATATGACGGTTTCTTCTTCAAGTGAAGTAGGTAAGATGAGTGAAAACGTTCTTATAAACCTTGAAGGTAAAGATTTAACAATATCATTTAACTCAAAATTCGTTATTGAAGCAATTAAAGCGATTGACGATGAATTTATTAATTTATACTTCATAAATAAGATAAATCCTTGCGTAATAAAGCCTTATTCCGGCAATGATTACTTATATCTTATAGTTCCTTTAAGAATAAACGCGTAAAAGGTTTGACAAAAAGGAAAATAAAAAGTATAATTTGAAAGCACGAAAAAAAACTTATAGGAGTTTATTATTATGAAAAGAACTTACCAACCTAAAAAAAGACAAAGAAGTAAAGTACACGGCTTTAGAAAAAGAATGGCAACCAAAAACGGCAGAAACGTTTTAAAGAGAAGAAGAGCGAAAGGTCGTCATAAACTTTCCGCATAATTTATAATTTTGGAAACAAGACTTAAAAAACAAAAAGATTTTGACGCTGTTTTTAATAAAGGGGATAGAATTTATACCCAAACTTTAACTCTTTTATATTCTAAAAGGGAAAGTTTTAAGTTTGGTATAAGTCTATCTAAAAAACACGGCAAAGCCCATATAAGAAACCGTATTAAAAGGCTTATAAGGGCGTGCGTTCGTGAAGTTATTAAAGACGGCGTTAATCCATATTATATAGTTGTTTTACCCAAAATAAGAGAGATTTATGATTATCACGAATTAAAAAAGGATATTTTATTTTCTCTTAAAAAAGGAAAAATTATAAGTGATTAAGAGTATTTTAACGGTATTTATAAAATTTTACCGTGCATGTTTAACTCACGTTTTAAAATCAAATTGCATTTTTACACCCACTTGTTCCGCCTACGCACTCGAAGCGCTTAAAAAACGCAACGTTTTTGTAGCAATAGGGCTTATTATTTGGCGAATTCTTAGGTGTAATCCTTTTTCTGTTGGCGGATACGACCCCGTACCCGATAGTAGAAGACAGAAAAAGTTTTTAATGTAAATTTTAATTTATAATTTAAGGAAAGTATGGAATTTTTAAACATTTTAGCAGAAACAATAAACGTTTACGACGTGAATTTGCAAAACGTTGAACTTACCGGTCTTACTAAACTCGTTTCCAACGTTATTGATTTTTTCTCGTTCGGCGGATATATTGCCGTTGGTATTTTGTTATTCTCTTTAATCTTAAAGATAATACCACTACCTCTTGATATTTATTCAAGAGTTGCAAATAAGAAGAATGCGCTTCGTATGGAAAGAATGCGCCCTGAACTTGAAAAACTTCAAAAACAATACGCTAACAATAAAGAACTTTATCAAAAGAAAATGATGGCTTTATACAAAAAGGAAGGTTATTCTACTTTCGCTTCTTGTTTACCCACTATTTTCACTCTTGTTTTCTTTATTTTAGTAATTTCGGCGTTTAACCAGTTCTCAACCTATTCAAAAGTAAAAGTATTTAACGAAATGGCTATATCTTATAGTGATAGTATTAGATATAACGAAAACGTTAAAGTTTACGAGTGTGAAGTTGAAGGAAAAGAGCCCTACGTTTATTACGACCACGATAATAACCCCGATACCGCGTTAGTTGTTATGGTTGACGCAAACAATCAACCAATTTACGACGAAGCAAGGCTTGTTACCGACAAGTCTACTATGACAAGGGATAAAATCAATTTATACAGATACACGGTTGAAAGTGAAGAAGTTCTTAACGATGTTGAACTTATCGCGCAAAATAAGGCTGCCGATAGATACTTTGAATTAGCAGGCAACCAAAAGTTTTTGTGGGTTAAAAATATTTGGATAGAAGACTTACCGTGGAAAAAAGCTTTCGTTTCAAGCGATGCTTATAAAACTATCTTTACCTACACCAAAGGTTGTTCTTGCAAAACTAATGAAATTAAATCTGATATTACCGTAGAAGGCGTTTACGAAAAACTCACCGGTTCACCTAGACTTAATGAAGTTAAAAGTCAACCCAACGGTTATATGATTTTGGTATTATTATCAATCGGAAGTATGATTCTTTCTCAATTAGTTCTTACCAAATCACAAAAAGCGCAACTTGAACTTCAATCGGTAGACCAAACTGCCGCTCAAACTAACAAGATGATGACTTGGATGATGCCTGTAATGTTCGGTGTGTTCTCGTTTATGTACACGGCTTCGTTCTCACTCTATCTTATAGTAAGCACTTTATTTAGTATGCTTTCAACTATAATTATCAATAAAATCGTTGAAAAGAAGTTTATCAAGGACATTGAAAAGCAAGAAGAAGAAAAGAACAATAAAAGATACGCTTATTTAAGCAAAAATAAAGACAAAGAAAATTAAGAAGGTATATTTTAATCATGGCTATTTTTAACGGAAAGACGGTTGAAGATGCTATTAAGTTAGGTCTTTCAACACTCTCTATAAGCGAAGACCAAGCCGTGATAACCGTACTTGAAGAACCGCAAAAAGGTTTCTTGGGTATTGGTGGCCACGATGCAAAGGTCGAAGTTAAAGTAAAAGAAAACGACGGGGAAAGAGCCGCAAACTTTTTAAGCGGTATCTTTGATATTTTAAAAATCCCTGCAACTACTAACCTTGTTGAAAACGGTGACAAAATCGTTATTGACATAATTACCACTACCCCAACTGCAATTATAGGTTATCGTGGCGAAGTGTTAGATGCGCTTCAAACTTTAGCCGGCGCTACTGCAAACATCGGGAACGACGAGTATAAGAAAGTGGTAGTAAACTGTGAAAGTTATCGTGAAAAGAGAGAAGAAACTTTAAGAACTTTGGCTCAAAGAGTGGCTGATAAGGCGGTTAAGTATGGTAGAAAGTTCTCTCTTGAACCTATGAATTCTTTTGAAAGAAAGATTATTCACTCGGCACTGACCGATAATGAAAAGGTTAAAACCGAATCGCAAGGCGTTGAGCCTAACCGTTATATCGTTGTTGTTCCTGAAAACTATAAAGAAGGAACAGAGATTGAAGTTTACGGTAAACAAAAAAACGCTTCAAACGATAAAAAGCCCCGTGGCGGTAAGCGTGATAATCGCGACCGCAAGGAAAAGAGTGAAGTTATCCGTTTAGAAAAGAAAACTATCGGATACGGTACTTTCCTTGGCAATAGTTTGAAAGAAGACTAATTTGATAAGACTACGTTGGCGAGCCTTAATAGGCTCGCTATTTTTTAAGGAGTTTTATGTCTACCGCTATACATAAAAATGAAGTTAATATGACTACTGGGCCTATCTTTAAAGGCCTACTAAAAATTGCCGTTCCTATAATGGTAATGAACGTATTACAGTCTATATTTAACTTTTTAGACTCAACGATGCTCGGGCGTTTCGTTGGTGACGTTGGCGTTGGGTCGGTTGGCGCTTGTTCAACCTTAATTTCTTTAATAACAGGGCTACTTATCGGCGTTGCAACAGGTTCAAATATTATAGTTGCGCGATTTATCGCTAAAAAAGACTATGAAAGGGTGGAAAGAACGATAGGAACGTCAATACTGTTTGCGATAGTGGGCGGTATAGTTTTACTAATAATAGGCGTGCTTATGGCAAGAACCTTTCTCGTTTGGATGAATACGCCTGCTAATAGAATTGACGGAGCCGTAACTTACTTTTCTTTATATTTCTGCGGTTGCCCTATATTATTAGTATATAATTTCTGCGCGGCAATCCTTCGTTCTGCGGGCGACTCTAAAAGACCTATGTACTTTTTAACGCTCGGCGGTATTATAAAAGTTATATCTAACTATTTATTTTTAAAATACACGAGTTTAACCGTTGAAGGCGTTGCGTTCGCAACCGTTATTTCTTGGTTTATTGCAGGCGGGCTTTGTTTTTACGTTTTATTAAAGGGTGAAGGCTCGGTTAAACTTAAATGGTCAAAGCTTAGGTTTTATAAAGACGAACTCTTAACTGTTTTAAGAATCGGCGTTCCAACCGGTATCCAAACGGCGACTTACAGTTTTGCAAACGTTATCATAGCGTCAACCGTTAACACTTTTGGCGACCACGCTACCGACGGTATTGCAATCGCTAATACCTTTGACGGTATCATTTATCAAATAGCGTACGCGCCTTCGCTTGCGGTTATGCCGTTCGTTAGCCAAAACGTAAGCGTGAATAGCCCTAAACGCGTTAAGCAAACCCTTTTCAAAGGTTGCGCTATAACTATTATGTTTTGCGCGGTTGCAGGTTCGTTATCGGCAATATTCTCGGGGCAACTTTCGTCAATAATGTCTTCAACGCCTGAAGTTATTGCTTTCTCTAAACAAAAAATGATAATAATTTCAAGCACCTATTTTATATGCGGAATTCAAGACGTGTTCGGCGCATCGCTTCGCGGTATGGGCAAAGCTATTATCCCAACGATTTCTTCCTTAGTATTTATGTGCGGATTAAGATTCATCTGGGTTTACTTAATATTCCCGCTCTGCCCGAACTTAACCTTCTTATACTTGGTTTGGCCTGTTGGTTGGGTTCTTGCAATCATAACCTTAGCAATATCCTTTGCAATATTCTTTAACAAACTAAAAAAAGGTGAACTAAAATAAAAAACCGCCCGATTGGGCGGTTTTAAATTGCTTTTTACTTTAAATTATAAGGTTGCGCCAAAGTCTGAAACGATTACTTGGCCGGTGATTGCGCGCGATTCGTCACTTGCTAAGAAGAGTAAAATATTAGCAACGTCTATCGGCATACAGGGGGTAACGGACAAGTTCATGTGCTTGTTCATTTGGCCCATCATGTTGGGGTCTAAGGTCTTGGGGTCGGTAGTCATAGTCATAGGAGTAATGATTGTGCTTGGGTTAACTGAGTTACATCTAATACCAGTACCAGTAAACCTTAATGCTGTGTGCTTAGTTAAGCCGATAACCGCCGCTTTACTCGTAACGTAAGATGCGCCACCCGTACCGAACGCGCCTGCAACGGAATCAAGGTTGATAATAGAACCTTTGTTTTGCTTAATCATTTCTTTAACAACCGCTCTCGTGCAGTATAAACAACCCTTAGTGTTAATACCAAGAACATATTCTAAGTCTTCATCGGTGCAAACGTCAATCGGTTTTAAACCTGCTTCTAAAACGCCGGCATTGTTAACTAAAACGTCAATCTTACCAAACGCTTCTACGGTTTTACTAACCATTTCTTCAACGCTTTCAACCTTTGATACGTCACACGGAATCGCTAAAACGTTACCGCCGAATTCTTTGATTTTGTTTGCTACTTCTTGAAGTTTATCAACGCGCCTTGCGGTGATTACTACCGTTGCGCCTTCCTTTGCGAAAAGTTCTGCGGTTGCCGCGCCAACGCCCGAGTTACCGCCTGTAATGATTGCTACTTTGCCATCAAGTCTACCCATAATCTTCTCCTAAATAAAGTTAATAATATTTGCGATTTTCTTTCGCTTATATATATTATACTACCATTTATACGAAAAGGTCAAGATTTTTCTTAAAAATATTAAATCGCGACCTATAAGGCGGTTAAACGCCCAAAAACGCCATAACTAAACCTTCGATAACGTCGCAAGATAATTTGTGAACGAGCGATAGCCTAACCCCCACGTTTTTAACTTTATATGCTGAGTTTTTATCTGCAACAACGCCTATAATAGAAACGTTGCCTATCTTTGGTAAATCTTTGTTTACGCCTTGCCCCGGTTTTATTCCTTCGCTACAAACCTTAACAAATCCCACGTTTTCTTCTTCGCCCAAAGCCGCGTCTATAACGATAATTTTAGAGTTTGGGTGCAGTTTTAAAATATGCTCGCTTATGGTAACGATTTCTTTTGCGGTTATAGGACTATCGAGCGTGCCGTAAACGTAGGCGTAGCCGTGAAGCCGTTTAATAAGTGCCGTGCCTATCATAGGCCCAAAACTATCGCCAACGCTCAAATCAGAGCCAACGCATACGATAACGGGCATTTGAGAGTGGTAGAGCTGTTTAATGCTTTTAGCAATTTCTTTTGAATTATCGCGGTTTAAAGAATTAAAAGTAAACTTAGTCATATATTTATTTTTGACGGTAGTTTAAAATTTAATAACGTAGTTAAAAATATTTTTATCTAAAATACACTTGTTGTTGACACCGATTAGCGAGTGTGCTAAAATGTTTGTGTAAACTAAATATATATTATAGGAGATTTTATGTTAAACTTACTTTCAAACGTTGTTTCGTTAGGTGGTTTAAACGTTGCCTTGATTGACCTTGTTGTTCTTGGTATTATCTTCCTTGCAGTCCTGTTCGGCGCAGTAAGGGGTTTTTTAAGGCAAGTTCTTTCTATCCTTGGCGTTTTAGCGGCGCTTGTTTTGGCGGTTTTATTATGTAAATCCGTTGGAACGTATATTTACGAAAAAGTGCCCTTTATCACCGATAAAGTTGCGGAAACGGTTAACAAGATTTTCAGTCTTGACCAAATTATCGCAGGCGGTGGCAAGGAAGAAATTATCGCTATTTTACAAACGACAAAAATTCCATCGTTCTTACACTCGCTTGTTGCCGAATATATTATTGATTCCGGCGCAGCAATGCAACTTAGCCAAGTTCTTACGCAATGGGCGCTCGTAGCAATCAGCTTTATAGCAATATTTATATTGTCGTTCATAGTATTCTTTATTTTAAAGAGAATCTGCAAGTTTATAACGTCACTTAAAGGCGTTGGTACCTTAGATAAAATACTCGGCGCTATATTTATGGTAGCAAAAGTTATCGTAATTTTAATCTTAGTATGTATGGTTGCATCAATCTTTACCGATACTGCACAGTATTTAACGCCAACTCTCGAAGACGGAAAGGTTATAAACTCAGTATTTAACCAACTCGTTACAAAAATTATGGAATCAGGCATCATTAAAAAGATGTTTATCTAAACTAAATTCCCGTTGCTTCGCGCAACGGGTTTTTTATTGCAAAAAGGCTAAAAATACGGCAAAACACAATATATTGTGGTGGCTAAACCCTTAATAACAAGTTTTTGTTTAGCGCATAATCTATCCTTTTAGCGTAAAAATCGCTAAAAACGGACGCTAACTAGACAAATGCAAGCAAAAAACACGGTGCAACACTATTAAATAGCGTACAAAATGTTTCACGTGAAACATAATTTTTTTGGCAAAAATTTTTACAGTGGACAAAGAAGATTTTTATTGAATTGTAAAAAGCCAACAAAACTCAAAAAATGCGATAAAATCGGCAAATTTGCGTTTTTTAAACAGCAAAAAACCCCTTAAAAGTTTCACGTGAAACTAATTTAATTAGCGTAAAAAATAAACGTTGTTTTATGCTTGTAAATTTTATGGTGGCGTTATGAAACGTTGTGAAGTTTTATGGCTTTTCGCTTTTATTTTTTACTTGTTTTTAAGTTTAAAAAAAGCCACCTTTTAATATCCGTTTAATTTATATATTGATTACTTGCGGTGTTAGGTAAAGAACACTCAAAACGTTTTCGTTTTATAAAATTACGATATGGCGTTTTAAAAATCTTTAAAAATTGCTTTTAAGTTTTCATAAAAAGCGCAATAATAAAATGTGTGCGCTAACGCTAAAAAATAAAAATTTTAAAGATTTTTCGTATATATTTATATAATCTTTGTGAATTATACATAATATTTAGGTGAAACCGTTGAAATTTTTGACTTATTGTGTTAAATAGTCAAAGACTAAAACTTTTTGCAAATAATTTGCAATATAGCGGTAAATAAGGAGACTAAATGAAAAAGAAAAGTTACAAATTGTGGATAATACTCGGCCTTGTTGCAATTCTTGGTTTGATAGGTATTTTCTACTTGATTAACAAGTTAACCGTTAAAGACGTGGAAACTTCAGAGTTTTTACACTATGCAGGTATTTCCGTTGAGGAAAGCGGTTTTGCGCATTACGATAAGGACCTTGTTGAAGAACTCGGCGTTAACGCGATTAAGTATATCGTGGTAGACGATTATAATCTTACCGGTTATATTCTTACCGACAACGGCTACGTTGAAAGATACACCACAAGTTACGGTAGGGGTTCTGAAAGCGAATGGTTTGGCGATAAGCTTATAGACCTTTTGTATGAAAACGGCGTTTTAGTAGATTATTCCGACCCTAACGCAGGTTCGTTCTGGTCGTCGCTTTTAATGCCGGCGCTTATCGTTATTGCGGGTATCGTTTTAATTACGGTTATGTCACGTCAGGTAAACGGCTCGAACAAATCGGCGCTTGACTTTGGCAAGACTAAGGCAAGGGTTAGCCAAAACCTTAAAGTTAGGTTTACCGACGTTGCTGGCGCAGAAGAAGAAAAGCAAGAACTTCAAGAAATCGTTGATTTCTTGAAAAACCCCAAAAAATTCTCAGACCTTGGCGCGAGAATTCCCAAGGGCGTATTGCTCGTAGGCCCTCCGGGAACGGGTAAAACCCTTTTCGCAAAGGCGGTAGCAGGCGAAGCGAACGTACCTTTCTTCTCGATTTCGGGTTCGGATTTCGTAGAAATGTTCGTAGGCGTTGGCGCATCGAGAGTTAGAGATTTGTTTGCAACGGCTAAAAAGAGTATGCCTTGTATCGTGTTCATTGACGAAATTGACGCGGTAGGTCGTCACCGTGGCGCCGGTCTTGGCGGTGGTAACGACGAAAGGGAACAAACCCTTAACCAACTCTTAGTTCAAATGGACGGTTTTGATGCGAACGAAGGCATTATCATTATGGCGGCAACTAACCGTGCCGATATCTTAGACCCCGCGCTTCTTCGCCCGGGCAGATTCGACCGTCAAATTTACGTTAATATTCCCGACGTTCGCGGTCGTGAAGCAATTTTAAAAGTTCACGCAAGAAACAAACCGCTTGCTCAAGACGTTAACTTTAAAGTGGTTGCAAGAATTACCGCAGGTTTTTCAGGCGCGGACCTTGCTAACCTTTTAAACGAAGCGGCGATACTTGCAGCAAGAGCGGATAGAAAATTCATTACGAACGTTGACCTTTACGAAGCGATTAACAAAGTAGTAATCGGTCCGCAAAAGAAGAGCAGAGTGGTTACCGAATCCGATAAGAGAATTACGGCTTACCACGAAGCAGGCCACGCAATCTTGGCAAGGCTTTTACCTGGTTGCGACCCCGTTCAAGAAGTTTCAATTATTCCTAGGGGTATGGCGGCAGGCTATACTATGACAAGGCCTGATAACGACAGTAATCACATTGAAAAGAGCAAACTTTTAGACGATATTGCTATGACGCTTGGCGGTAGAGTAGCCGAAGAACTTATCATAAAAGATATTTCGGCAGGCGCTTCTAACGACATTAACGTTATTACCCAACGCGCGAGAAAGATGGTTACCGAATGGGGTATGAGCGATAAAATCGGCCCTGTAAACTACGGTGGTGGCGAACAAGTATTTATCGGTAAAGATATGCAAACGAGAGCAACTTATTCTGAAGAACTTGCAAAAATCATTGACGAAGAAGTTGAAAAAATCATTAAAACCGCTCACGAAAAAGCGAGAAAACTTCTTAAAGAAAACAAGTCTAAACTCGATAATATGGCAAGGCTTTTGATTGAAAGAGAAACGATTTATCAAGAAGAAGTCGATATGATTATGGACGGAAAGACTGCCGTTGAAATTATGAAGATTATGCAAGACAGAGACGGGCTTGATAGAGAAAACCCGTTTAGAAAGGTAGATTCCGTTTTGGCGTCTGAAATCAAAGAAGCCGAAAAGCGTGAAGAACAAGCGGAAGCACTTTCTAAAGAAAGTGAAGAAGATAAAAAGGTTGAAACTCAGCCTGAAAACGAAAATACCGAAGATAAAGAATAAGGGGAAAGATTATGGGTAAAATTATATCCTTTTCCAACCAAAAAGGCGGTGTGGGTAAGACGACCACTTGCGTTAACTTATCCGCAACGCTTGCAAAGTACGGCAAAAAGGTGCTCATTATTGATATGGACCCGCAAGGCAACGCGACCACGGGTTTAGGCTTTAACAAAAGCGCAATCAAAAATTCAGTTTACAACGTTTTAATTGATGAAAAGAGCGCGAAAGACGTTATTATTCCCACTAAGATTGACCGCTTGGATATTTTACCTGCGGGCATTGACTTAGCGGGGGCGGAAGTTGAACTCGTTTACATAAAAAACAGAGAAAAACGCTTACAAGAAGAACTTAAAAAGATAGAAAAATACTACGACTATATAACGATAGACTGTCCGCCGTCACTCGGGCTTTTAACGATAAACGCGCTTACCGCAAGCGATAGCATTATAATTCCTATTCAATGCGAATATTTTGCGTTAGAAGGCTTATCGCAACTTATGAACACCATTAAACTCGTTAAAAAACACCTTAATAAGAAGTTAGAAATTGAAGGCGTTTCCCTTACCATGTACGATGGAAGGGCGCTCGTTTCCCGCCAAATTGCGGAAGAAATTAGAAAGTTCTTTGACAAAAAGGTTTTCAAAACGGTTGTTCCAAGAAATATTAGAGTATCCGAAGCGCCGAGCCACGGCGTACCCGTAATGCTTCACGACCCCAAATGCTCGGGCGCAAGAGCGTATGACGAACTCACCAAAGAGTTCTTAGCAAAGGAAGAAAAAGAGAAAGGAGAAAGAGAAGATGGCTAACGCAAACAAAGGTTTAGGAAAGGGTTTATCAGCGCTTTTTTCGTCAACGGAAGAAGATTACAAAAAGACCTTCGGCGTAACCGAAGAAGATATTAAAACGGGCGTTTTAGAAATTGAACTTTCCGAGATTTATCCTAATCCGTCTCAGCCAAGAAAGGTTTTCGACCCCAAAGCGCTTGATGAACTTGCATCGTCTATCAAAGTAAACGGCGTAATCATGCCTATCGTTTTGAATAAGGACGATAAGGGCAAGTATATGATTATTGCGGGTGAACGCCGTTTCCGTGCGTCAAAAATCGCAGGCAAAACGAGTATTCCGGCAATCATTAAAGATTACGACGATAGAAAAATTCAAGAAATTTCTTTAATAGAAAACTTGCAAAGAGAAGATTTAAACCCTATCGAATCGGCAACGGCTATGAAACAGCTTATGGACGATTACGGTTTAACTCAGGAAGAACTTAGCGAACGCATCGGCAAGAGCCGTTCGGCTATTGCGAACACGCTTAGACTTTTAAGTTTGGACGGACAAGTTATCAAACTTGTTTCCGACGGCAAACTTTCTCAAGGCCATGCAAGAGCGCTCGTAACCTTACCTATTGACGCTCAGGTTAAAATTGCTAAACAATGCGTAGAAGAAGGTTTTTCCGTTCGCGATATTGAAAAGCAAGTTAAAGACTATTTTAATCCCCCCGAAGAAAAGAAAAGGCTTCGCGAAATTAAAAGAAAGCAAGACCAAAGCGCCGAACTTAAAGATTTAATTTCAAGAATGCAACAAGTTTTAGGCACGAAAGTTCAAGCAATCGGCAACGATAAAAAGGGTAGAATTTACATCGACTATTACACCACCGACGACCTTGATAGATTGTGTGAACTCATTGAATTTTTAGAAAAGAACCAGTCGAAAATAAGATAAAAAAAGGAAGCGCTGCTTCCTTTTAGATTGCTATGTTAAAGTTTACTGCTTTTAGTGAAAAACACTTAAAAAAAATACAGGGTTACACCGCAAATAGTCCTTATCGCGTTTGTGATTTAACTGCCGGCGTATTGCTTATGTGGAACGACGTGTTTAACGTTTCGTTTGCCGAGTATGACGATACCCTTATTTTAAAATGCTGTTTTAAAAACAAGTTCACGGTGTTTTTCTTACCTATCGGCAAAAACGTTCTCGGCGCGCTGGGTGAGATTGAGCGCTATACCGTTGAAAAGTGCTTGCCGTTAAAGTTTATGTGCATAGAAGAAGAAAACCTGCCCTTTTTGAAAGAGCGTTACGGTGAAATTTCGTTCGAGTACGATAGGGATTTTAGCGATTATTTATACGATTATGAAAAACTCACCAACTTAGTTGGCAAAAAGTTTAGCGGGCAGAGAAACCATATAAATTCCTTTAATAAACTTTATCCGTCCGCAAAATTCAAACCCCTTTTAACAAGGGATATTCCAAGGGTTAAAGAGTTTCTAAAAGAATATAAAAAAGAGCATCGTGGCGGTGGCAAGATTGAAAGGCACGAGTTTTTAAACACTATAAAACTAATTGATAATTTGAAAAAGGCTAACTTCGTTGGCGGTTTTATGGAGGTTGACGGTAAAATGGTTTCTTTCACCATAGGTGAATATGCCGGTAAAACTTTCGTTATCCACGTTGAAAAAGCGCTTAGAAACTATAAAGGCGTATACCCCACCACCTTTAATTCCTTTTTAAAACTTTGCAAAAAAGACGGTGTGATTTATATCAATAGGGAAGATGATTCCGGCGATTTAGGTTTAAGAACTTCAAAGTTGCAATATCAACCGGAAATGCTACTAAACAAGCATTTTGTTGAAGTAAAAAAGCCTATGAAAATAAAATCACCGCCCACGCTAAAAGGCGAAAGGGTAGTTTTATCAAAGATAACAAGTGGCGATAAAGAGTTTTACCATAAACTCTACACCGCAAAAACTCTCAATCGTTACTGGGGCTACGATTATAAAAAAGATATTAAAAATCCCACGGCTGACGCGTTTTTTAACTTACAAAAAAACGATTTTAAAAACAAAAACAACCTTTGCCTTCTTATTAGAGAAAAATCTTTAAAAACGCCTATCGGCGAGATTGTTTTTCACAATTTTTCCTACGATAAAAAGGTGGAAATCGGCGTTAGATTACTTAAAAAATATCACGGCAAAGGCTATGCGAAAGAGAGTTTACAACTCGCAATTTCTTATGCGGTTAATAAATTAAAACTCACGCCTGTCGCCAAGTGCTATCATCAAAACAAGAGTTCGCTTTTTGCGCTACAAAGCGCAGGTTTTGTCGAAAATTTTAACGATAATAAGTACTGCCACTTAATATATAAAAAATAAAATTTACAAAATTTCAAAAAACGCCTAAAAACGCTTTACAAACGCTTTGCAAAGGTATATAGTAGAACCATTATTTCGTTCACCTTATTATATATTTTAAACAAGTGGCTGTTTGCGTTTGAAGCGTGAATGGCCATTTGTATTTATAGGGCTCGCTCGCAAATACGCGTTTAATATTAAACCCGAGAAACACTTCGATAATCGGTTATTTATCTAACGATTTCGTACAAAGAGTACGCGTTCGTTAGATAAACAAG
>JAGCLN010000156.1 GCA_017646945.1 Clostridia bacterium
AATATGTTAAAATACTCTTGCTTGAAAATTTAAATGGAAGTGTAATTCGGCAAAACCGAAAAACCCCGAAGAGGTCATAACGGCCCTGACTCGGCGCTTGCGTCCGCTGGAAGCGGTAATCAGGTATAACGGCAAAGCCGACCTGATTTCACATTTGCAAAGATAAAAAGTTTATAATAAATATGGAAGTGTATCGAAGAGGTCATAACGGCCCTGACTCGAAATCAGGTATACAGCAATGTATCGTGGGTTCGAATCCCACCGCTTCCGCCAAAAAAGGTAGGCTTTGCCTATCTTTTTTATTGCGGTGGTGTGAGAATCCACGTGGTTCGGCGCTTGCGTCAACCGAGGGGCTCCCCAAAGGGGTATCGGTTGTATCCCACCGCTTCCGCCAAAACAATAAAAGGATACCGATTTGGTATCCTTTTTTGTTGTTACTTATTTAAGCATTTATCGTAAACGTAAGCAATAACTGATGCAAAACCGTGATTGCAACTTGCGCTTGGCGTATCGTGTTCCCAAAGCGTGCCCGTTTTTGATGCCATAGCGTAAAAGTAATCAACGCTTTCATCAATAATTCTATCACTCTCACCAACACTTAAAAGCCACAAATAGCGAAGATAAAAACCGATACACACGTTACTGCGACCAACGTTAGCGTAAGCACCGCATCTTTTTGGTCCAAACTCAGTTATCATTTTCAGCTTAAACTCTTCACTTGGACAAATGCCTGTGAACAAGGCGTAATATTGGCAAGTTTCGCTAATATGGTCCTTTTGAACAACGAGTTTTCCGCCTTCCCTCATAGCGTTATCAACAAAGAACTCGCCGTTATAAGATAAAGTTAAAACGGTATCTTTAATCGCTTTTGCTTGCGAAGATAAATCATTGTCGTTAGAAAGAAGGCTCGCGCACTCTAAAGCGTAAGCATAAATCATATTTGATGGAAAGTTTACACCCTTCGTGTAACTTGGGTGATTGCAAATACTCCACTCGATAAACACCCAACTTTCCAAATTTTCAAGCAAGCCGTATTCGTTAAGATAATTTTTGAAAAAATCTATAACGCCGTAAACTTTCGGCTTTGCCCTATCAATTAACTCTCTGTCCCCGCTATTATCAAGATACTTTTTGAGCTCTATAATAAACCACATAGCCCAGTTGGGAATATACATTCCGCCGTAATGCTCTGACGGAAAACACTTTGGCAACATTCCCTTTGGAAGTTCATCATTAGTTGCCAAAATTATATTTTCAAGGTAATTTCTCTCTATATTATTACTGCCTGTGAAAAACTTTTCAGCAATACCTGAAAAATAACTATCGCAAAGCCAACCTGCACGCTCACGCCCGGGGCAATCGGTAAACAAATCTACCGCGTTTTGAATAAAGGTGTTATGGCATGCGTTAAGCACGGTATCAATCTTTTTATCGCCCGTATTTGCATTATACTTAACCCTATTGTTTTCAAGCCCGATAACGCTAGGCACAACCTCAATATCGGCGGTGGTAATAATTTTTAAATACTTAATTGCGTAAGGCTCGCAAGACGTAAAGTCAATATAGCCATCGGCGTTTTTTATAACTAAATAATCGTTGCAAGAACTACGGCGGAATTTCCACTTATTATCAACTAAAATTTCATCCCAAACAACGTAGATATCAGCCTTTTTATCGGCATTTATTTTAAGTGAAATAAAGCCCGTTTTTTCAATAGGTAAAGTGTAATCTACCGCCTTATAACCTTTGTTTTGAATAGCACCAAGAAAATCCGCATCGGTAGTTAAACTATCGCTAGTTAAGCGGTGGCGTTCACTATACTCAAAGTTTTCATCCACAACCAAATCAAAACTTTTAAACTCGCCTTCACTTGCCTTTTCAAAAGGATAATTGATATATAAACAAGTATCGCCAAGACCACCTAATAACACGGGGCTTTCAACTTCGTATAAAAGCAAAACTTCGTAGTCTTTAACAGAAAAATCATACCACTCGGTATAACCGCGTTGGGAACTAAATTTTGGCACTGCGTAAAGTTTATTAAGGTAACGCTTGCACTCAAAATCTAAACTAGAATAAACCACATTTTCGCCACTTTTAACTTCCGCGCCGAAAAAGGGAAGTTGCCTATCGCAAGCGTAACAATCGGCGTTATAGCCCGTTACAAAAATTTGCAAACGCTTTGCGCTACTAAGCGAAATCTCTCTCAACCTTGAATAGCCCGCCGCCGTTCTTTCGGGTCCGTAAGAGATAAACTTGCCGTCTAAATACACTTGGTAAAAATCCGCAGCGTAAAGTTTTAGCGTATCGCAACGGCTATCAAGCAATAGTTCAAAGCATATTCTAACGTTCTTTTTATCGCGTTCGCCAGCCCAAACAAATTTCATAACAACTCCTTAATATACAACCATTTTAAACCGAAAAGATAATTATTGCAAGGGTTGTTTTAATATTTTATTGACTTTATCGTTTTTATGGTTTAAACTATGTTTATGGATAAAAAATCACTCTTTCAAACCATTGAAAATTTAAAAGAAACATACCTAAAATTCCTTTGCGATATTTCCGCAATTGAAAGCCCCACGAACAACAAGGCGGGGGTTGACAAAGTGCTTGAACGTATCTTTTTAAAAGCCGAAGAATTAGGGTTTAAAACGGACGTTTGTATACAAGAAGTTTCCGGTAATTGCGGAACGGTTATCTACAATGAAAACTCAACCTTACCCGCAGTATGCTTTTCGGGGCATATGGATACCGTTCACCCGATAGGAACAATCGATATTAACCCTATTAAGATTGACGGCGATAAACTTTACGGCCCCGGCGTTTACGACTGCAAGGGCGGAATAGTAGCATCTCTTATGGCAATGGAAGCATTGAAGATTTTAGGCTATAACGATAGGCCTATTAAACTTATTCTTCAAAGCGATGAAGAAAACAGTAGCGTTTACTCTAACAAAGAAACGGTCAAATATATGGCTGAGCAAGCAAAAGGCTCTATTGCGTTTTTAAACGCCGAGCCGTTCGTTCCCGGTCACGTTTCTACCGAGAGAAAGGGAATTATCCGCTACGAGTTTACCGTGATCGGTAAAGCGGCGCACTCGGCTAAGTGTTTTGAAGGCGCAAACGCCATACTTGAGGCATCACACAAGATAATCGAGCTTGAAAAGTATAAAGATGCAGACGGAATTACTTGTAACTGCGGTACTATCACGGGCGGAACGGTTGCAAACACAGTTCCCGATACCTGCTCGTTCGTTGCCGATATTCGCTTTAAAACTTTTAAGCAACTTCAACAAATTAAGCGTATAATTAGCGC
>JAGCLN010000157.1 GCA_017646945.1 Clostridia bacterium
AAAAAGGCGGAATATTTGCTTACGGAACAATATTTCAATCCGTCCGCAAAATATCGTGGTGGAATTGATGCGAGTAACGTTATAAAACAAGCAAAAAACACTTTTTCTAAGATATTTGGCGGTAATTTTGAAGTGATTTTCACTTCTTGCGGTACGGAATCGGATAACACGGCTATTTTTTCGTATACGAAAAGGGGCAACGCCGTAACTACGCTCGGTGAGCATTCTGCCGTTTACGCGCCACTTGATATGCTTAAAAAAGCAGGGCAGGATATAAGGTTTGCAAAAATAAAGGCTGACGGTGGGGTTGACGTTGAGAATCTTCTTTCTTTAATCGATGTTAGCACCACTTTCGTTTCAGTAGTTCACGTTAACAACGAAACCGGTGCGATTAACGATATTAATTACATAGCTAAAAAATGCAAAGAGAAAAACCCAAGGCTTGTTTTTCACAGCGATGGCGTTCAGGCGTTTGGAAAAGTGCCTGTAAGGCTAAGTAATGATATTGACCTATATTCGCTTTCTGCTCATAAAATAGGCGGTTTAAAAGGCGTGGGAGCGCTTATTAAGAATAAATCGCTCAAATCTTTAAAGCCGTACCTTATTGGCGGTGGTCAAGAAAACGGGTTTAGAAGTGGAACGGAAAACGTTTTTGGAATTAACGTGTTTGAAACCGTTTCAATCGAAAAAACCGTTAATTTTGATAAAAATTTCAAAAATGCTATCGAACTTAAAAAGGAATTTTTATCTAAACTTGATTTAGATTTATTTAAAGTTATCAGCGGTGAAAATTCATCGCCGTACGTAATTTCAATTTCGGCAGTTGGGCTTCGTGGCGAAGTTTTACAACATATGCTTGAAAAAGATGGCGTTATCGTAGGTACGGGTTCGGCGTGTTCTTCAAAGCACCCGCACAGTAGAGTTTTAACCCAAGCCGGCTTTGACGATAAGACCTTGGACGGGGTTATTCGCGTAAGTTTTAACTTTGATACTACTTTAACCGAAGTTTTAACCGCAGTAGATTTAATCAATAAAAACGCTCTAAATTTAAAAAAGGCAATGTATAATTTATGAACAAAGTAATTATTATCCGTTGGGGAGAAATTCACCTTAAAGGTAAAAACCGCGGTTTATTCGAAAAGATGCTTGAAAATAATTTAAAGCACGCAATAAAAGATTTTGATTGCACCTTTAAAAAGATATCCGGTAGGTATTTGATTAAAGATTTTTCAGAATTTTATACCGAAGATATTTTAAATAAAATATCTAAGGTGAGTGGCGTTCACTCTGCATCCGTTTGTGAAATCGTTAAAAACGATATCGACTTAATCATTGAAAAGGCAAAAGAAGTTTGCAAAGATAGGTCTGGAACTTTTAAAGTTGACACAAAGCGTGCGGATAAAACCTTTCCTATGCTTTCGGTTGATATTTCAAGAAAGGTTGGCGGAGAAATTTTAGGCTCTAACAAGAATTTGAAAGTTGACGTAATTTCCCCTGATTTTATCGTGAATATTGACATTCGCGAATCTGGTGAAACCTTTATCTTTACCGATACGGTTATGATGATGGGCGGTATGCCCAGCGGTTCGTCGGGCAAGGGTATGCTTATGATTTCGGGTGGTATTGACAGCCCCGTTGCAGGCTATATGATGGCAAAGCGCGGTATGAAACTTGATGCCGTTCACTTTCATTCATACCCATATACGAGCGAACAAGCAAAAGAAAAGGTTATCGAACTTACCAAATCCGTTGGCGAATATACTGGCGGAATTAAACTTCATATCGTTTCCTTTACTGAAATTCAAGAAGAAATTCACAAGAACTGTAAAGAGGAATATATGATAACGCTTATGCGCCGTTTTATGATGAAAATCGCTGAAAAAATCGCAAGAAATACTGGAGCGCAAGCAATTATTACCGGCGAGAGTTTAGGTCAGGTAGCATCACAAACTATAGAGAGTATAACTTCTTCAAACAGCGTTGCTACAATGCCTGTTTTAAGGCCGTTAATTGCTTTTGATAAGATTGATATTATTAAAATATCCGAAAAAATCGGCACTTATGAAACTTCTATTTTGCCGTATGAAGACTGTTGCACGGTATTTTTGCCCAAGCATCCGCTAATCAAACCTAATCTTAAAAAGGTTATGATAGAGGAAGAAAGGTTAAACGTTGAAGAACTTATATTAAACGCCCTTTCAAACGTTGAAGTTATTGATTTATAATAAAAACGCACCGATATGGTGCGTTTTTTTATTCGTAAAACCAGTTGTCGTTTTTTATTCTATCTAAATTCTGAGTTTTGTAGTTTACGCTTTGAAAATCGTAGTCGAAAGTTGTATTACCGTCGCTTAGTTTAAGTTTATAGTTATAAACGCCGTCATAAATTAGCCTTTCGCTAAAACTATCTATAATATTACCGCTGTAAACGAGTGAAGTTTTATTGTTAAACTCTTTATATATTTCTATATAATTTGCGTGTTTAACGGTAAAATTAAGGGTTATAACGCCGTTTTGAACTGAAGTTTTAGCGTTTATTACCTTTGGATAAACAAAGCTACTATATTCAGTTGTAGGCTCGGTTCCCTTTGCGTAATAATAAGGCGTGCCGTTTGGCGACAATAGTTCTAATTCTTCCGTTAGCAAGTAGTTTTCATCAATAGTTGCCTTAATTACGCTATTTGGTGGGGTGAACGGTAAAGGCGAGTGGTTTTTATAGATTTTTTTATAAATTTGATTTGTAATTGCCGTTGGCTCGTTTGAACCGGTTACCGAGTTTGGCATTAGGCTATTATCTTCGTTGCCTATCCATACGCCGACTATCGTATCCGTTGTGTAACTTACGGATAACGCGTCAATATTGCCGTTTTCATTACCGTTTGTACCCGTTTTAGCGCAAACTTCAAATGGAAGGGCGCGTAATTTTTTAGAATTGCCGTTATTTACCGCATCTTTTAGTATATCGCTAATAATATAACAAGTTTCGCTACTAAAAACCTTAGTTGGTTTAGGTTGGTGGCTATAAACTTTTAAGTTATTAATAAATATTTCCTTGATAAAAGATGATTTTTGATAATTTCCGTCGTTATTAAAGGGGGAGTAGGCATCGCAAAGCTCTTTAAGTGATAAGCCTTTACTTAATGACCCTAAGGCGCATGATAAATTTTCGTTTTCTATATCAACGCCTAAATTTTTAGTGTAGTTATTAGCCTTTTTAATTCCGTAACCGTTTAAAAGTTTTACCGCGGGAACGTTTAGGCTTTTTGAAAGGGCGGTTTTAACCGTTACTTTTCCGTAGTATTTGTTTGAGTAATTCTTAGGTGAGTAACCATTTAAATTAATTTGCTCGTCTAAGATAACGGAACTTTCTTTAATATACTTATCGTTTATCATAGGCGCGTAAACAAGCCAAGGTTTTACGCACGACGCTGGGCTTCGTTTCAAGTTTGAATTATTTCCATAAAACGCGATAATACCGCCGTTTTTAGAGTTTATTACAATTTGCGACAATGCGAAATTTTCAATTTTGTTTTGGCAAAGGCTTTGTTGCAAATCTTCATCTAAATAGGTTGTTATTTTAACTTTGTTCTTTGAGTACGGCGTAAAGTATTTAGAGTTTTCGTACTCTTCAATTACGGAGCTTATATAGTCGTTGTTTGTTTTAACGTTGCTTTTTGAAACGTTAAAACGTTGCGTTTTTAGTTTTTCATATTCGCTAAGAGAAATATAACCGCACTCTTTCATTGCGGATAACACTAAATTTTTTCTTTCAAAGCAATTATCGTAGTTTGTAATAGGCGAGTAATTAGCAGGGCTTTTAATCATACCCGCAAGCACGGCGCTTTCATTTATTGAAAGTTCGCTAGCGCTTTTATCAAAGTATAGGTTTGAAGCGCTTTCAATACCGTAGGCGCCTTTGCCGAAGTAGATAGTGTTTAGATAATACTCTAAAATTTCGTCTTTACTGTATCTGTTTTCTATTTGAAAGGCTATTTTTATCTCGGATAGTTTTCTTTTTATCGTTTTTTCGCTTGATAAATGCGTGTTTTTTACTAATTGTTGAGTAATTGTGGACGCGCCTTCCTTAAAGGAAAGTGATTTTGCGTTTTTTAAAGTTGCGCCTATAATTCTTCTTAAATCAATTCCGCCGTGAGAATAAAAACGCCTATCTTCAATTGCGATAAACGCATTTTTAGTGTGCGAATTTAAACTTGATATTTTTATATATTTTCCGCCACCTTTTTCCGCTTTGTTCGATATTAGATTGCCAGCGCTTGAATAAACTTCTAAGTTGTAGTCGTTTGAATTGAGTTTAGCCGTGTCAAGCGTGGCGTTTTTAGTTGTTATAAAGTAAAAAAACACCGAAAAAATCGCAAAAATTGCAATAAGCGATAGGATAAATGCGGTAACTGAAACGTATCTTTTCATTTAATAGTATTTTTTGCTAAAATTTTCTAATTATGTGAAAAAGATAAAAACTTTCAAACAAATAAAAAAACACTTGAAATTTGATGGTTTTGTATGTATAATAATATTTATGAAATATTATAAGATTGTAACTTACGGATGCCAAATGAACGAACATGAATCAGAAAAACTCGCAGGCA
>JAGCLN010000158.1 GCA_017646945.1 Clostridia bacterium
ATTCCTTACTATTACCCCCGGTATTCGTTTGGCAGGCGATACAGTCGGCGATCAAAAACGTGTAACAACCCCCGCTCTCGCAAGAGAAATGGGCTCTGATTACATAGTAGTCGGCAGATCAATTACGGGCGCTGAAGATCCCGTGAAAGCATATAGACAATGCGTTAAAGAATTTTTAGGTTAAGGAGATATACAAATGGAAACGGCAAAAATAGTTGCAGAAAATTTACTTAAAATCAAAGCGGTGTTCTTGCGCCCCGACGAACCCTTTATTTGGGCAAGCGGAATTAAGAGCCCCATTTATTGTGATAATAGACTTATTCTTACCGCACCCGAAGCAAGAGATATCGTAGAAAATGCTATCGCTGAAACGGTAAAGAGAGAATACCCCGAAGCGGAAGCGCTTTTTGGAACGAGTACTGCAGGTATTGCTCACGCAGCAATCGCAGGACACATTCTCGGTATGCCTATGGGTTACGTTCGTGGTAGCAGTAAAGACCACGGCAGAAACAACAAGATTGAAGGTAAACTCGAAAAGGGTACGAAAGTAGTAGTCGTAGAAGACCTTATTTCAACGGGCGGTAGTTGTATCGACGTTGTTGACGCTCTTCGTGAAGCAGGTGCGGAAGTTTTGGGTATTGTAAGTATTTATACTTACGGTATGCAAAAAGGTCTTGATAGATTAAAGGAAGCAAACGTTAAGAACGTGAGCCTTACCGACTTTGATACGGTTGTAGAAGTTGCAGCTCAAACGGGCTACATAAAGGATAGCGATAAAGAAAGACTTATTGCGTTTAGAAACAACCCGTCTGATGAAAGTTGGATCAAAGGTTAATTATTAGGGGAACAAAATGAGAAACTTATTATCAATCATGGATTTTTCGGTAAAAGAGATTGATGAACTCATCGCTGTTGCCGAAGATATTATCAAAAATCCTGATACGTATCAGGAAAAATGTAAACATAAGAAACTCGCAACGCTCTTTTTTGAGCCGTCAACGAGAACGAGATTGTCTTTTGAATCGGCAATGCTCTCGCTCGGCGGAAGCGTTTTGGGCTTTTCCGATGCTAACAGTTCATCGGCATCAAAGGGCGAAAGCGTAGCGGATACTATTAGAGTTGTAAGTTGCTATTCTGATATAATTGCAATGCGCCATCCTAAAGAAGGCGCACCGCTCGTAGCGTCAATGTATGCGTCAGTTCCCGTAATAAATGCGGGCGACGGTGGACATAATCACCCTACGCAAACGCTTGCTGACCTTCTCACGATTAAGACTGAAAAGGGTAGACTATCGGATATCACTGTTGGTTTTTGTGGTGACCTAAAGTTCGGTAGAACTGTTCACTCGCTTATTCAAGCATTGTCAAGATACACGGGCATTAAAATCGTGCTTATCTCACCGAACGAACTTACCATTCCCGACTATGTTAAAGTTGACGTTATGGATAAGAACGGTATGAATTACGTGGAAACTAATAACCTTGAAGAAGTTATGCCAGAACTCGACGTTTTATATATGACGAGAGTGCAAAAAGAAAGGTTCTTTAACGAAGACGATTACATAA
>JAGCLN010000009.1 GCA_017646945.1 Clostridia bacterium
CTAACCTTTACAGCGTTGTTTTTAAATACTACCGACTCGCCGAAAGTAACTTGACCGTCACCAGCGATTGCGGTAACGCCGTTCTTTTTTACGGCGCAAATGGTAGTTCCACGAAATTCTATACTCATTTCTTCTTTACCTCGTAATTACAATTTTTATCCGAGCATACGGTTTTGCCTTCTTTTTCAATCAAGTGCTTACCGCAAGTAGGACAAAGTTCGCCGGTAGGTATATCCCAACTAATAAAGTTACATTGCGGATAACCTGAACAACCGTAATAAACCTTACCTTTTTTGCTCATCATTTTTTGCGCGGGTTTATGGCAAACGGGGCATACGCCAACGTATTCGCCTAAACTCTTAGTATTGTTACACTTAGTACACTTTAAATACTTGCCGAACTTACCGCTCTTATTGAGCATTATCGCACCGCACTTAGAACACACTTCGCTTGAAACGGTATCGCCTTCTTGCATCTTGGTATTACACTCTACATTTGGGCAAGAAAGGTACTTTCCGTAACGGCCGTCTTTAAGTATCATATTAGCGCCACAGTTAGGGCAAGCGTTTTCCGAAACTTTATCGTCGGGATTTTTAGTTCTCTTACAAGCAACGCAGTATAAAAACTCGCCAAACCTACCCTTTTTCTTAACCATCATTTCCCCACAAGAATCGCAAGGAATATTTGTAGGCTCACTATTGTCGCTTGACGCAATCTTTAACTCTTTAATAAACGGCGTGTAAAATTCGGAAACGACTTGATGCCAGTCTTCGTTACCAACGGCAATCTCGTCAAGCCTATCTTCCATTTTAGCGGTAAAACCTATATCCATAACGTCACAGAAATACTTGTTGAGTAAGTCCGTTGCGTCAAACGCTATTTGCGTGGGAACAAGGTATTTACCCTTTCTTGCAATATACTTTCGCTTTGTAAGCATACCGATAATCGTTGCATAGGTAGAAGGTCTACCGATACCGTTTTCTTCAATCGCCTTAACGAGTGATGAGTCGGTATAACGCGTTGGGGGTTTTGTAAACTTTTGCTCGGAAGTGAGTTTTACTAAGCTTAAAAGTTCGCCGTTTGAAAGGTCGGGAAGAATTTTATTTTCAGCAACGTCTTCACTCTTTACTTCGGTATCGTAATCGTATACCGCGGTATAACCTTTAAACTTAACCGATTTACCACTTGCTTTAAACCCGTATTCGCCGGAAGACGCCGATACTTGCATAGCGTTGTATTCAGCGTTTGCCATTTGCGATGCCAAATATCTTTCGTATATGAGTTTATAAAGATTATAGTGGTTTTTATCGAGTATACTTTGAACCTTTTCAGGCGTCATATTGATATCGATAGGGCGAATCGCTTCGTGCGCGTCTTGTGAGTTCTTCTTTGCCGAGTAAATATTAGGTTTAGCGGGGCAATACTCTTTACCAAAATTCTTTTCAACGAATTCTAAACACTCTTGTTGAGCATCGGTTGAAATTCTCGTAGAGTCAGTTCTAATATAAGTAACGAGCGCTAAGTGACCGCGGTCGGTTTCCAAACCTTCGTATAAATGTTGCGCAAGTTGCATTACTTGGGGCGCGGAAAGACCGAGTTTGTGCGATGCGTCTTGTTGCATAGTAGAAGTTGTGAACGGCGGAAGCGGGTGTGATTTTTGAACGCCCTTTTTAACCGAAGTTACGATAAATGGATTGCTGTTGCAAACACTACTTACCGCATCTGCTTCTTCCTTGTTTGACGGGCGGAATTTCTTTCCCGACTTATCGGATAAAAGCATTTTAAACTTCATTGAACCGTTTTCGGGCTTTAATTGGACGGAAATCGTCCAGTATTCCTTGGGTTCGAAGTTTTGAATTTTGCGTTCAAGTTCAACCGCAAGTTTAACCGCTACCGATTGCACTCTACCTGCAGACTCGCCGTCTTTAACTCTCGTTCTAACGAGCGGTGAAAGTTTATAACCTACTATTCTATCAAGAATTCTTCTTGCTTGTTGAGAATTAACGAGATTATAGTCAATCTTGCAAGGTGTGGTTATAGCGCTTTTTACCGCTTTTTCACTAATTTCGTTAAACTTAATGCGGTGCGTTTTACCTTTAATGCCTAAAACTTCGTATAAGTGCCATGCTATTGCTTCACCTTCACGGTCAGGGTCGGTTGCAAGATATACGAGTTCCGCTTTGGAAGACGCTTCTTTAAGTTCTTTAACGAGTTTTTCTTGCTTAGGTTCAATTATATAGGTTGGCTCAAAGTTATTATCTACGTCAACGGCAAATCTTTTTTCGGGAAGACCCCTAACGTGACCGCCACTACCCATAACTTTATATTTTCCGCCTAAAAACCTTTCGATTGTCTTTGCTTTTTTGGGTGATTCTACGATGATTAGTTGCATAAATCTCCTAAGTCCTAATTATTTAACAGGCGCATATTCGCCCGAGCCGTTTTTCACAACGAGCCCTTTTATTTCTAATGCGGTTAAAGTTGAAATAAGTTCAAATACTTTCATATGAGCTTCCGCTAAAATATCGTCAACGGTTATTTTGCCCGATTTTATCAAAGTTAAAACCGATTGTTCTTCCTTTGAAAGTGAAGGTGCTTGACTTTCCCCCGCTTCAAATCCTAAAACTTCGCTTATATCCGAAAGCGTGGTAACTAAATACCCACCGTCTTTTATAACGCTATTACAAAGTTCGCCACTTTGAATACCTAAACTGTACGGAAAGGAAAACACGTCTTTCCCGTAATCTAAAGCGTAGTTTACCGTATAGCGAGTTCCACTCTTTAAAGTACCGCTTACCACGAGAGTTCCACACGATAGCCCTGCGATAATTCTATTCCTAAACGGATAAAAGTACGGCATAGCAACTACCTTTGGCGGATATTCGCTAACAATAAGGCAAGTTTTCTTTACCTTATTTAAAAATTCGTGCGTATATTCTCTATAAAGGTTATCCGCACCGCACGCGGATACGCATATTAGGTTTTTACTTTCTAACGCGCCTTTAATTGCAGATAAATCTCCGCCACCCGCAACACCGGTTACTATAACCACTCCGCTTTCGCTCAAACGCTTAGCGTAATCTTCGGCAATTTTCAAAACGCTCGGCAAAGTCTTTCTTGAACCTACGATTGAAAACTTTTTATCCTTTTGTAAAAGTTCAACGTTGCCTTGGCAGTACAGACAAATAGGCCTATCTTCAAGCGAATACAATTCGGTTGGATAGTTATCGTCTTGCTCAGTTATTACCGTAACGCCCTTATTTTGATATTCTACAATAAGTTTTTCAAAAGTTTTATCGTTAAATAGCGAAATATAGGCGTTTTCATCAAAACCTTCAATGTCGCCACTAAAACTCATTGCCGTTTGCGTTGCAAAATCGGTTAAGGATAGAGAGCCGATTAAATTATTTAACGCTTTTCTCTTACTCTTATAGTCTATATCGAAACACCCGTCGAGTATGACAAGCGCTTTGCCGTAATCGGTCATAAAGATAAATTACTCCTATACCCCACCGCTTCCAAAACGTGAGAAGGTTTGATATTTTCACAAAGTTCAAGATCGGCAATAGTTCTTGCCACCTTGATAATTCTACTTCTTGCTCTTGCCGATAAATTAAGCGAAGTGAACGCCGACTTTAATATATCTTCGCACTCTTTTGAAAGGGTGCAATACTTTTTAAGGTGTTTTTCACCCATTTCTGCGTTTACGTTAATATTATCTTCAATAAATCTTTCGCGTTGGATTGCCCTTGCAATATTTACGCGCCTTTTAACTTCTAAACTACTCTCTTCTTTCTTATCGCTAACTAAATCGCTATACTCAACACCGTCAACCGAAATTTGCAAATCGATTCTATCCATAAGCGGACCTGAAATTTTTGCGCGGTATTTTTGAACTTGAGCAAGCGTGCATTTACACTCGCCGTTCTTCGTTCCATAGAACCCACAGGGGCAAGGGTTCATACTGGCTACGAGAACGAAACTTGCAGGATATTCTACCGATGCTTTTACTCTTGAAACGGTAATTACTCTATCTTCTAAGGGTTGGCGTAAACTTTCAAGGGTTGAGCGAGTATATTCGGGAAGTTCGTCAAGATATAAAACTCCGTTATGGGCTAAACTAATAATGCCCGGCATAGCGTTTTGACCACCACCTACTAACGATATTGAACTTGCGCTATGGTGCGGGGTCATAAACGGCCTAACTTTAACGATGCCGTCTTCACCCTTTAACACACCCGCTACGCTGTGAATTTTAGTAGTTTCAAGCGCTTCTTCAAAACTCATATCGGGCATAATGGTTGGAATGCATTTTGCAAGCATTGTTTTACCCGCGCCCGGTGGAACTACTAGTAAAATGATATGACCGCCCGCTACCGCAACTTCAATCGCGCGATTTGAAAAGGCTTGACCTTTTACGAAACTCAAATCAACGTCAAAGCGATTCATATTTAAGCCAACGTCATAACCTATCGTATCTACTTGTTTAAACTCGGCTTTTCCGCTTAAAAGATTGATTGCGTCTTTAAGGCTCCTTAACGCGTAAACTTCAACGCCGTCAATATACCCTGCCTCCTTTTCGTTGGCGCTAGGTATTATAAATTTTTTATAGCCCGCTTCTTTTGCGGAAATTAAAAGGGGTAAAATTCCGTTAACTTCTCTCAAACTACCGTCGAGAGATAATTCGCCGATAAGCACGTAGTTATCAAGTTCGATATTTATATCTACCGAAGACGCTTTTATAATACCAACCGCAATAGGAAGGTCTAAGTACGCGCCTTGCTTTTTGATATCGGCAGGAGCAAGGTTTATAGTGATTTTGTTAGTTGGAAATTTAACACCGCTATTCTTGATAGCCGAGCGAACTCTCTCTTTCGATTCTTTAACCGCAGTATCTGGAAGCCCTACGATATCGAAAGACGGCATACCGTGAATAACGTCAACTTCAACGTCGACTAAAAAACCTTTTAAACCGCTTAAAGCGTAACTTTTAACTTTAGCGAGCATAACGTTCCCCCAGTATATAATGTGATATTTATTGTATACTACTATAATAAATTTGTAAACTGTTTTTTGAAAATTTCTTATCTATATATTATATATAAGGATAAGCGCGAAAAGACCTAATCTTTACTAAATATATTATATAAATATATTTATCTTATTGATATTTTTGAAATTAAATGTTAAAATAAATTTATGAAAAAATTTGGCAATTTATGGGACGAGCGTTTAGCCCCCTTATTTTCACACGAAAAATATACAAGCATTAGAAACTTTTTAAAAACCGAGTATTTAGAAAGAACTATTTACCCCGATATGCACGATATTTTCAACTGCTTTACTCTAACCGATTATAACGACGTTAAAGCCGTTATTTTAGGGCAAGACCCATATCACGGTTACGGTCAAGCGCACGGGCTTTGCTTTTCGGTAAAAGAAGGGATAAAACTTCCGCCGTCACTTAAAAACATCTACTCTGAACTTAGTAGCGATTTGGGTATTACCCCACCAAAGAACGGCAATTTAACTAAGTGGGCTAAAAACGGCGTGCTATTATTAAACACAGTTTTAACCGTTAGAGAAGGTCAAGCAAATTCTCATAAAGATTGCGGTTGGCAATGGTTTACCGATGAAGTTATTAAAATATTAAACGAAAGGGAAAAACCTATCGTATTTATCTTATGGGGCGGAAACGCTCGTTCTAAAAAGAAGTTTATCGATACCACTAAGCACTTCGTTATTGAAAGCGCGCATCCGTCACCCCTATCTTCGTGACAAGGCTTTTTCGGTTCAAAGCCCTTTTCTAAAACTAACGAACTTTTAAAAAGCGCTAATTTGCAACCTATCGACTGGACTTTATAAAATTTTATCAATAAAAAAACAGGAAGACGTTTCTTCCTGTTTTTTGTTTACTTTAAGTACTCTTTATACTTTTTAACAAACTCTATGGCAAGTTCGTTAAACCAATAATCGGGATTGTTGAATAACTGCTCTTCCATAATGGGAACGTA
>JAGCLN010000159.1 GCA_017646945.1 Clostridia bacterium
ATAATTTTAAGTTCTTCTTGGCAAGCGTGCCCCGATGCGTGAATTTTTTCCAAACTCTCGTAAACTACTTCCGCGCCCTTTCTATACAGATTATTTATAACTTGGTAAATATTTTTTTCGTTGCCAGGAATTGGCGATGCGGAAATTATAATTGTATCGTTTTTACCGATAGTAACGTCACGCGATTCGCCCGATGCCATACGCGTAAGCGCGCTCATAGGCTCACCCTGAGAACCGGTTGAAATTACAACTAACTCTCTATCGGGAATATTCTTAATGCGGTCGATATCAACTAAAATATCTTTGGGAACGATAAGTTCACCGATACTTCGCGCGGATTCTATTACGTTTATCATACTTCTACCCGATAACGCAACTTTACGCTTGTTCTTTTCGGCAAGGTTGAGTATTTGCTGTATGCGGTAAACGTTTGACGCGAAGGTGGCAACTATAAGCCTGCGGTTTTTGTTTTGACCAAACAACCTATCAAGGTTATCGTAAACAACGCTTTCGCTCATAGAATATCCCGAACGCTCAACGTTGGTAGATTCGCAAAGCATTAGTAAAACCTTTCTCTTACCTATCTCGGTAAGGCGAGCAAGGTCGATAATCTCACCGCCGATAGGCGTTAAGTCAACCTTAAAATCGCCCGAGTGGAACACCAAGCCAACGGGCGTGTTTATCGCAAGCGCAACCGCTCCGGAAATCGAGTGGTTAACACCGATAAACTCAATGGAAAAGCAACCTGCTTTTATAATGGTTTTAGGCTCAACGGCAAAGAGTTTTGCATTCTTTACGCCTTGTTCTTTTATTTTGTTTTCAAGTAGCGTAAGAGTAAGTTTTGTTCCGTAAACGGGAATATCTAATTCTTTAAGTAGGTACGGCACTCCGCCTATATGGTCTTCGTGGCCGTGAGTTAAAAATAAACCTTTAATTTTATCCTTGTTTTGAATAATATAGGTGATATCGGGAATAACAAGGTCAATCCCCGGCATATCTTGGCTTGGGAAAGTCAACCCCGCGTCAATGATAATTATATCTTTTTGAAATTCTAAGGCGGTCATGTTCTTACCGATTTCACCAACGCCACCTAAGAATCTCACCTTTAAACTGTTTTTGTTTTTCATAGTAAGCCTCGTAAAATATTACATATATGTATATATTTTAACACAACTATCCCCTTTTGTAAACACAATATAATAATCCCGTTCCTTTTCGACAAAAAAAGCAAGTTCTTCCACTTTGAATCAATAAAAAAATGCACCGCTTGGTGCATTTTTATTAAATTAAAGTTGAATTCGTAATGCAGGAACAATACCACCGCTTTCAAAATTAGAATTTGCAGAAGAAACATAACTACCATCAACGTAAACTCGATATACGAAAATACTCATAGAGTTATTAGGCGAACGCAACCACTCTTTACACTAAAACTTAGCGCAAAAAGACAAAAGCACGGCTAAAAGCCGTGCTTTATCTATTACATTTCTTCAAGTTCTTTGATGTTTGCAAGAATTTTCTTTCTCATATCAATATACATATTGAGTTTATCTCTTTCTTGGTCAACAAGCGCTTTGGGTGCTTTTGCCAAGAAACCGTTGTTTGAAAGTTTACCGTTTGCTCTTGCAATTTCCGATTCAACCTTTTCAAGTTCACCTTTTAAACGGATAACTTCTTTATCAAGGTCAACTAGTTCGCCGAGCGGAATATAAAGTTCAGTCTTATCTAAAACTACGGAAACGGTTTTGCCATCAAGCGCGTCTTTACTATCGATAAACTTAACGCCGTTAAGGTTAGCAAGTTTTTCAATATAAACGAGCGCTTTGTTGATAAGGTTTTTCTTTTCGGTTACAACGAATAAGTCAACTTTCTTAGACGGCGCGCAACCGCTATCCGCCCTAATTTGCCTAATCGCGGTGATAATATCCATAACGTAAGCGCAGTCTTCCGCATCTTTACGGTAAGCAAGCTTAGAATTGTATCTTGGATATTCGGCAAGCATAATAGTTCCGTCTACGCCGGGGATATGCTGATAAATTTCTTCCGTGATAAAGGGGATATAGGGGTGAAGAAGTTTTAAAGTGTTTTTCAAAACGTAAATTAAAACGCTTAAAACAGTCGTCTTCTTATCTTCGTCAGTACCGTATAAATATGGCTTAGAAAGTTCGATATACCAGTCGCAGAAGTCGTTCCAGAAGAATTCTTGAAGTTCGCCACAAGCAACGCCGATTTCATACTTATTCATACTTACCGTTACTTTTCTAACGGTGTTGTTAAGTTTAGAAATTATCCACTTATCCGCTAAGTTCAACTTAACTTCGCTTATATCTTTAATGGTTTTGCCTTCGCAGTTCATTAAAACGAAACGCGATGCGTTCCAAATCTTATTGATATAGTTACGGCAACCTTCAATCTTATCTTTACTAAATCTCGTATCGCTACCGGGTGCAATACCGTTTAAGAGCGCGTAACGAAGGGTATCTGCGCCGTACTCGTCAATAATTTCAAGCGGGTCGATACCGTTACCTAAACTCTTACTCATCTTTCTGCCTTGAGCGTCACGAACTAAACCGTGAATCAACACGTCACTAAACGGAATATGACCTGTGTGTTCTAAGCCCGAGAAAATCATACGCGCTACCCAGAAGAAGATAATATCGTATGCGGTAACTAATAAATCGGTAGGATAGAAGTATTTAAGGTCTTCCGTATTTTCAGGATATCCAAGCGTTGAGAAAGGCCAAAGCGCAGACGAGAACCAAGTATCTAATACGTCTTCATCTTGGCGCATTTTGGTACTGTTACACTTAGGACATACCGTAACGTCAGTCTTAGAAACAATCATTTCACCACAGTCGTCACAGTAGTATGCGGGAATTCTATGACCCCACCAAAGTTGACGAGAAATACACCAGTCCCTAATGTTTTCCATCCAGTTATAGTAAATCTTAGTAAATCTTTCAGGGGTGAATTTGATACTCTTTTTTCTAACAACGTCAATCGCGGGTTTAGCAAGCGGTTCCATCTTAACGAACCATTGTTTAGAAATGATAGGCTCAACGGTTGTTGAACAACGATAACAATGGCCAACGTTGTGCGCATACGCTTCGGTCTTTTCTAAAAGACCGATTGCTTCTAAATCCTTAACGATTTGCTTTCTGCATTCAAACCTATCAAGACCTGCGTACTTGCCTGCTTCTTCGTTCATAGTACCGTCGTCGTTCATAGTTTTGATTACGGGAAGATTGTGGCGGAGGCCTACTTCAAAGTCGTTGGGGTCGTGAGCGGGGGTAATCTTAACCGCGCCCGTACCGAAATCAAGTTCAACGTATTCGTCGGCAATAAGCGGAATTTCACGATTAGCAAGGGGTAAAATTAATGTTTTGCCTAAAATATCAGCATATCTTTCGTCTTTGGGGTTAACTGCAACGGCAACGTCGCCAAGCATAGTTTCAGGACGAGTGGTCGCTACGACAACGTATCTATCTTCACCTTTTACTTGGTACTTAATGTGCCATAAGCCCGATTGTTCTTCGGTATAATCAACTTCGGCATCGGAAAGAGCCGTTTTACAAACGGGGCACCAGTTGATAATTCTCTTACCTTGATAGATAAGACCTTTTTCATAAAGGTTTACGAAAACTTCCTTAACCGCTTTGTTAAGATTTTCATCCATTGTGAACGCTAAACGCGACCAATCGCAAGAAGAACCTAATTTTTTAAGTTGTTCAACGATTCTTCCGCCGTATTTTTCCTTCCACGCCCAAGCGCGAACGAGAAATTCCTCACGCCCGATTTCTTCCTTAGATAAACCTTCTTTTTTAAGCGCGTCAACGATTTTAACTTCCGTTGCGATAGACGCGTGGTCAGTACCGGGAAGCCACAAGGTTTCGTAACCTTGCATACGCTTAAACCTTACGATACTATCTTGGATAGAATCGTTAAGAGCGTGGCCCATGTGAAGTTGACCGGTGATGTTCGGCGGGGGAATTACCACGGTAAAGGGAACTTTATCGGGGTTGGGGTTTGCTTTGAAATAACCCTTTTCTTCCCATTCCTTGTAAATTCTGTCTTCAAAAGACTTAGGATTGTAAGTTGTTGACATTTCCATATTCTTATCTCCAAATTGAGAGTATTTTTCTTTCATCGAGTAGCGAATCTTTTATAGTATATAAAATTTTTGAATTATTGTCAAACAAAAGTTGCCGTTCATACAATGTATTATTCCTTAATATTTTATCGGAGTGATTATAATGAGAAAATTTATTGCAATATTATCAACAACCATTTTACTTTTGCTTCCTACCATAGGGTGCAAAAACGAAAAAGACAACGGCGTAATTAGAGTTAACGAAGTTACCGATTCCTTTTTCTACGCCCCCTTCTACGTTGCTATTGAAAAAGGCTTTTTTGAAGAAGAAGGCTTAACGATTGAACTTACTAACGGCGGTGGGTCAGACGTATCTATGACCGCACTTTTATCAAAGAACGCCGATATCATTTTGGCAGGGCCCGAAACGGCAGTTTACGTCAACCGCCAAAAGCGTGACGACGCGCCCAAAATCTTTGCCCAACTAACCAAGCGCGACGGTTGCTTTTTGATTTCAAAAACCGCCGAACCGAACTTTAAGTGGGAAGACATAAAAAACAAAGAAATCATCATCGGTAGAAAGGGCGGTTTGCCTGCTATGACCTTTCAGTATATCGTTAAAAATTTAGGTCTTACCGAAGGGGTTGATATCAATTTAAGAACGGATATTCAATTCAATCTTATGGCGCCCACTTTTGAAACTTCTTCCGCCGATTACGTAACGCTTTTCGAACCCGTTGCAACCGAGTTTGTTTCAAGCGGAAAAGGTCATATCGTAGCGAGCGTTGGCGAGAAAAGTGGGGAGATTCCCTACACTTCTTTTATCGCGTTAGAAAGTTTTTTGAAAAACCAACCGCAAAAGGTTGAAAAGTTCGTAAAAGCGATGTATAAGGCGATTAACTACGTTGCTACCGCACCCGAAGAAGAAGTGGCGAGAGAACTCGTTAAGCACTTTAAAGGGGCTGACGTAACTGCAACAGCAAAATCGCTTAAAAACTATAAATCGGTTGATACTTGGATGACTAATATGGCTTTACCAGAGAGTATGTTTAACACCCTTATTAGCGTTATTACAAGCGCGGGCGAAAGCGCAAGCGGTGTAACTTATAGCGCAGTTACCGACAATAGTTTTGCAACTAAAATTTACAATGAACTAAACTAAGTTTTACCTTTTGCAAAGGAGAAAATATGGATGATATACTTGAATTTAAAAACGTTTCCCTATCCTATCAAGGTAGTTATGAAACAACCGCTTTAAAAGACCTTTCGTTTAAGGTAAAAAACACCGAATTCGTATCGATAATCGGTCCGTCAGGTTGCGGTAAAACAACGATTTTATCCTTGATTGCAGGGCTTATCAAACAAAGTAGCGGTGAAATTTTATACAAGGGCAAACCGCTTGAAAAAGGCAACAAAAATATCGGGTATATGTTACAGCGCGACGAACTTTTTCCTTGGCGAAGCATTGAAAGAAACGTTCTTTTGCCCTTAGAAATTAAGAAGATGAAAAACGCCGAAACTAAAGAGCGCGCGCTATCGCTCGTTGACAAGTACGACCTTAACGGATTTGTAAAGGCGTATCCGCACGCCCTTTCCGGCGGTATGCGACAACGCGTTGCTTTAATTAGAACGCTTGCTCCCAACCCCGATTTACTTCTTCTTGACGAGCCGTTTTCCGCATTAGATTCACAAACTCGGCTAAAAGTTAGCGGTGACGTTTTAAGAATAATTAAATCTGAAAATAAAACGGCAATACTCGTAACGCACGATATTGCCGAAGCGATTTCTATGAGCGATAGAATTATCGTATTGTCAAACCGCCCCGCTCGCGTTTATAAGGAACATATACTTAATTTTGACAAGTCGCTTTCACCCCTAAAACGCAGGGAACAAAAAGAGTTTTCGCAACTTTTTGATAAGTTATGGAGAGAACTTAGCAATGAAGAATTTTGAAATTTCTAACGAACGGCGCGCCTACTTAAAAAAGGAAAAAAGCAAAAAGATTTTAACCGTAATT
The DNA here is from genome assembly GCA_017646945.1 of Clostridia bacterium. Taxonomy (GTDB): domain Bacteria; phylum Bacillota; class Clostridia; order Christensenellales; family Borkfalkiaceae; genus HGM11412. The sequence continues at coordinate 6,108 of JAGCLN010000159.1, forward strand.
AGCCAAGTTTTAATACTTTTAGTATTTTTAGGGCTTTGGGAAGCACTTGCTCGCTTTAAAATTATAGATAGTTTTTTAATGAGCCAACCGTCTAAAATCTTTAAAACTATTATAGACCTATTTAAGACGGGCGAACTTACCACTCATATTCTAACAACCCTTTACGAAACTCTACTCGGATTTTTGATTGCAACTTCACTTGGAACTATTATCGCGTTAACGCTATGGTGGAGCGAGTTTTTAAGAAAAGTTTTAGAGCCGTACGTTGTGGTTTTAAACAGTTTGCCAAAGATTGCGCTTGGGCCTATCATTATAGTTTGGTTTGGCGCAGGAACTAAGTCGATAATTTTTATGGCGGTTATTATTACTATAATCGTAACAATTATCACTATGCTCAATGGGTTTTTAGCGGTTGAGCAAGGCAAACTACTTCTAATGCGTTCACTCGGCGCTACCAAAATTCAAACGCTTATAAAACTCGTGATACCCGCGTCTATCCCCACTTTTATTTCCTGTTTAAAAATAAACGTTGGCATGGCTTGGATAGGCTCGATTATGGGCGAATACCTTGTTTCAAAGCAAGGCATAGGCTACTTGATAGTATACGGCGGTCAAGTGTTTAGGCTTGATTTAGTTATGGCTTCAACGGTAATACTTTGCGTTCTTGCATCGCTAATGTATCTTTTAGTTTCCATACTTGAAAAAGTATTAGTTAAAAAATAAAAAATGCGAGTCAAACCGACTCGCATTTTATTTAGTTTTCACAGCTTACTAACGATTTAATTTTCTTTATTTCTCTAACGTTTGCATCGAAGAACGAAGCGAACTCTCGCCTTGATTTTATCTTTGCAATCTTAGATAGTTCATACATTACCGCCCCTAACGAGCGCACGTCTTTAACTTCTTCTAAAAGACCCTTTTCTTTTAAGGTGTGATAGATAAATTCCGCCGATTCTTTTATAGGCAACATATCATTTTCAATCGGCGCGAGTTTTGCAAAAACGTAAGCGTAGGCTTCGGCAAAAATCGGGCTTTCATCAACGAAATCCGCCCTATAAAACCTTATTTTGCAATAAACGTTACCAAATACGCCGTGAACTTCGCCATCAAACCCGTCTGCCGTTAAAAACCCTAAAACGCCCGCTTTTATCCTATCGTAAACGTTTAAATTAAGAACGGCTTTTTTCATAATTTCAACCGCGGTATCGGTTGCAAGTTCGCCAAGTAGCGTTATCAATGAAGATTGAAGTTGATATGAATTTGAACTGAAAGCGTAATCGGAATATTCGTAAATTTCCTTTTGGCGAACGAACCTTTCGTCACCGCTTGCCTGCATCAACTCACCTATCGTTTTTAATATCTTAGCCCTATCTTTTTGTTGAAGGTCAAAAGCATAATCAAGCCTATACGGGTCAGGTTCTTCAAGTAGTTTTTTAAGGTAGTATTTAGCGGGATACGCTCTTGAAATTTGATACGCTTTTTTGAAACTTTCTTCGGCTAAATCAAAGTTATCAAGGTTGTAACTCATCATACCGTAAAGCATAAGCATTGACGCATCGTAAGGGTTTGTCTTTAAATACTTCGTCGCGTGCGAAAACGCCTTTTCATCTTCACCGCGTTCGCAGTATACCATAGCCACCTTATACTCGTCTTCATCGTTTTCAATAGTAGCCGTTTCAAGCATACTTGCGTATTTATTAGCGGTGTCAATATCCTTTTCAGCGTTAAACATTGAAATTGCGTTACAAATAGCAACCACCGTAGGCTTTATACTTATCGCCCTTTCAATATCAACGAGCGCTTGCTTAGTATCACCGCTAAAATACCTTGCGATAGAAGTGGTTACAAGCGCGTTATGATAATCTTTAGACCCTTCGGGAACAACTTCTAACTCTTTAATTGCGCCCAAGTAATCGGTGCCTTTTAAGAGTTCTTCCGCCCTTTCTAAAACCTTTTTAAAATCGGCTTTTGAGTACGGATACGCCAAGTAGTAGTTCTTATCAACCGAAAGCATATCTTCAAAAAACTCGGCGGTTACGTAGGAATAATCGTAAAACGCCTTTTTATCGTGAACGATTTGCTTGTTGAAATAATACCCCGCAAGTTTACTATCGCCAAGTTTAAAGAAACTTGCCCCAAGCCCGTTATACGCCTTTCCGTAAGCGCTTGCGGTGGTAACGCTCGCCAAGTAGTTGAGCCACTCTTGAGCGGATTGCAAGTATCTGCCCATTTCAAAATAAGCCTTTGCTCTTCTACTTGAAACGACTGGCGCAGTAGCCCCTGCTCGTTCCATTGAATCAACGGTAAGTAAAGCGGACAAGTAGTCCTTTTTAGCCATTTTTTCGTCAAAATGGTCGTATAAAGATAAAAGCCTATCGGGTGCCTGATAAATTTCACCCATCGTTTTCACCTAATAAAACTTTAACGTCTTTTTCTAAATAACGGTACTTTTTATCACAGTACTGGCACTCAACGAGTATTTCGCCCTGTTCGTTCAAAATGTCGTAAATTTCTTCTTTGCCCAAAGATATAATCATACTATCGATATAATCTTGCGAGCAAATGCACTCGTACTTAGCGTCCCTTTCAGTAAAATACAAGCCCTTGAAATCTTCGTTTTTAATACCGTTTGCGCCACGGTTTTTAATATGAGTACTAATATCGCCGTACTTCATAATAATCTTTTGCGCTTCGATAGCCGTTTCGTCATCACAACCGGGAAGCGCTTGCATAACGATACCGCCCGCGCCTATACACTTACCTTCACCATCCACCAAAACGCCGAGCGCCATAGCGGTAGGCTCTTGTTCGGAAATGGTGTAATAATAAGCAAAATCTTCCGCAATCTCGCCCGAAACTATTTCACACGAGCCGGAATAAGGTTCTTTTAAACCCATATTGCGAACTATCGTCATTCTACCCTTACCAACGCAACCGCGAACGTCTAACTTGCCAAGTTCGTTCAAAGGAAGGTTTGCAGTAGGATTATCAATGTAACCGCGAACCCTAAGTTTACTATCAACGCTAACTATAATTTGACCGCCTTTACCGTCACCACTAATGGTTACGGAAAGTTTATCGCCTTCGTTTTTAAGGTTAGACGCCATAAAAAGTGACGCCGTCATCGTCCTGCCAAGCGCAGCGGCGGTAAGCGGCGTTAATTTGTGATATTTAATTGCTTGGTTAACAATCTCTGTGGTTTCTAATATCGCAAGCGATATTTTACCGTCAAAGAGTAACGTTTTGTAAATTTTATCCATATTACTTTTTAACTGCAACAAATAGTATTCTTTCTTCTTTTGATAAAATATCTTGCCCGTAAGGATTAGTTACGGAAAGAATTTCAAAACCGCTATCTATAAGCGCGGTTTCAATAAAGCCTATATCGTGAGCGTACTGCGTTTGATATTCGTTATATCTTTTATAAGTTTCGCCTTGTTTTTCAAAGAAAGATATACTTATATCAACCTTGTTTTCCACGCTGTCGTACTCGCTAAGCCAAAGGTAAGATAAATCTTCGCTATCGTCACCGTACATATTATTACCAAGAACGAATTGAAGTTTATATTGCGTTGACAAATCAAACACGAGTAGACCACCCTTTTGCAAGCACTTACTAAACGAGTTAAAAGTCTTTTTCAAATCTTTTTGCTCGACGTAGTTAATGCCGTCGTTCACAACGGTTATAAAGCCTACTTTTTTAAAAAGGGCAATATTTCGCATATCGCCCTTAATGTAATCAATTTTTATCCTTTCTTTTCTCGAAATAGTTTCGGCTACCGTTAGCATAGGTTGTGATATATCCACACCGCTAACGTCAAACCCCGCCTTTTTAAGTTTGCGAGTAAAAATACCCGTTCCACAACCGATATCCACACCGCTAACGCTTGGCGACTTTTCTTTAACTACCGTTAAAAGATAATCAGTCCACTTATCATACTCGTTATCGTAAATTATCTTTTGGTAGTATTTTGAAAGGACTTCATAGGGGGAAATCGCCATTATTTTTTACCTTTCTTTTTGGGGTTTTGCCACTTCTTTTGAGGTGTATTAACAGTATCTTGTGTTTTTTCTTGGCTTGGCGCGTTTGCCATAAACTCGTCAACCGCGCTCTTACCTTCGAGTTCTTTAAGTTTTTCTTCAGCGTAGCGTTCGCTATCTTGAATCATAAAGTCTTTACTTTCTTGAAGGCGAATAAGGTCAGCCCTTGAATAACTTTCGGGAAGGGCGTGAATTTCAATTTCGTCATCGGTAATCGGCTTAACGGGGCGAGCGGTAAGAATAGTCTTTTTGTAAACGAAGGTTTCAGTTTCTTTAACTTCACCTTTCTTGTGAATACCCCTATACTTCTTAGCGCCGGCAACGGTATCGTTAACAACTTCGTCAAACACCCATTGCGAATAGTTTGTCCAAATAAGCATAAACAACGAAATGCTTAAAAGTATTATAACGATTAAACCAAGAGCGAAGAAGATTGAACTTGCATCGATTAAAAGTGTTAAGAACGGCACGCACGCAAGCACCGCGAACACCGCGTTGAACGGAATAAGACCGATTGTTAAAATGGTAACGTTTCTAAGAAGGGCAATAAAACTAAGTTTGTAAGTTACGCCAACAGTTAAACTGTAAAGATAACAAATAACGAGTATTGCCGAAACTACTATGCCCACAACTTTAAATATTATGAATAGCCATTTAAGTGAAGTGTTTTGAGCGATTTGGACACTGCATAAATCAACGGTGAGTATCATTATGCCGAATAAGAATATGAAAAGTAACGAACTTCTTAAAACTAAACCGTAATTCTTTTTAACACCGCGCCAAAAATCCGACGCAACGAAAACACCTTCCGTCCAAACGAGATTTCTAATAACGTAGAAACCACCTGCAAGACCTATCGAAATATAGAAAGTTGCCACGAATAACATTAAGAAGAATACGCTATCAACGTTAAACACAATGGCTTCTTGAACGCCTAAAAGGTTGGCGGACGGTATTGCGGGATAACCCAAACCTATATTTTGCGAAAATACCGATTCAAACGCCTGAGCCTTTAAAAGCAATTCTCTAAAATAGAAAAGTAAAAATACGGGGAACACGAAAAGAATCGTTAAAAGATTTATTTTAACGAGTTTGCCCGTATTAGTCTTAAACAAATCCCAACCAAGCGCCCAGCGGTTAGAAGGAAGTGTTTTTCTTGCATAATCTTCCGACCTTTCAGGGCCTTCGATTATTCTTGTAAATATACCTTTTCTTTTTCTTGCCATAACAATCCCCAAGGAAAATAATTAATACTTTAATTATTATACACTCATATTCATTTTTTTTCAATCGTTTTCGTTTATATTTTTATCTGATTTTCACGATAGCAATAAAAAAAGCGGAAATAGTTCCGCTTTTTAAATAATAGTTTCAACGTGATTAACGTATTCAAGTTCTTTAAGTACGTTCACGATTTCATCGTGGGTCTTGCACTCTCTAAGTTCTCGAGATACGATTGTGAGCGCAACGGAATATACCGCTAAGCCCGAGTTTGCATACGCGGGATTGAGTTCGATATCGTCTATTCTAAGCCCGAGTTTTCTAATAGTTTGGATAAACTCTGTCAAGTGGTTTTTACCCTTTAATTCAAGGTGGATTTCAAAGTGGTTTGAGCGCATCTTGAAATAGGTTTCTAAGTTTGGGAATAACGCGATACATATAAAATATACGAAGAAACTGCAAATCGCAATAGTATAGTGACCAAAACCGATAAAGATTGAAATTAAACTTATGCCCCAAAGCGCAACGGAAGTGGTAACGCCTTTGAGTTGGTTTTTAGAACTATACAAAATAGTGTTTGAACTAAGAATTGCAATACCTATAACAGCAGCCGCAGTTACGAGCGATACTTGAACGCCGAAGCGCTCGATAATATATTCGTCACACATAGACGCAAGTGAAGAAACGAGCGCAACTAATACGAACGTTCTAAGACCTGCTGCGTGGCGTTTCGTTGCCCTTTCAATACCCGTTATCATTGCCAAAATGAAAGCGAGTGAAAGTTTAAGCGCAACCGCTCCAACACCAAGCCCGTCAGACCAGTCGCCGAGTAATTTAACGATATAATCTTGACCCATATTTATTATCTCCTATTTCTAAACTTATTGTTTTTAGGAAGATGATACTCATCTTCAAGTTCCATAAACGCTTCTTCGTTTTCGTTTGCATAATAACTAATCGGTTGAATTTCACTCTTAATTTCGTTGAGTTTTTTAACGAGTTCTTCGTGGCGAAGCCTTTTTGAAAGTTCTTCGTCAATAACCGTTGCTTCCGCCCCGTACGAGCCAGACTTTCTAAGCGCAAAGTCCGCAAGAACAGGCCCGAAGATTTCACATATTAAACCTACTGAAATAATTATCGTTTTAACTACCGTTCCGTCTTCGCCCGTTAAATATCTTGAAGCAAGTTCGGATAAACCGATTGCAATTCCCGCTTGAGGTAAAAGCGCTAAGCCAAAATTCAGCTTAAACTCTTTCGGCTTTTTCATAAGCGATGCTCCTAAATACGAGCCCGTGTATTTACCAACAAACTGAACTACGATATAAACGATACAAAGAATTATAAGTGGAATAGGCGTTACGCCCGTGGTTGTTAAGGCCTTTAAGTTAAAGTTTAAACCCGACCTTACAAAGTAGAGTAAAAGTATCGGCGGACTAAAATATCTTATTTGTTTAAAGAGTTTTTCATCACCCGAAACGTTTATGTAAACCGCGCCCATTATCATACAACCAAGTAGCGGTGAAACGCCGAGCATTGACCCTGCCGCGCAAAGCACGAAAAGTAACGCAATCGATACTATAAGGCGATTATCGTTAGACCTTCTCGCC
>JAGCLN010000160.1 GCA_017646945.1 Clostridia bacterium
ATAAGTTTCATCGTTGCCCATATTTTCTAACATTTTAACTAAACTATATTTCCTGGTATCCTCTTCAATACTTTGAATTTGTTTAATAGTATTTTCCTTTATTAGTTCAAATGAAGTCTTATCAAATTTATTATCGATTATATCTTTAAGTTCATCGGTATGGCGGTCACCACCTAAAAGTATGAATAAAATTATACCGTTGGTCTTTCCGCGAAACTTTTCAGTATTTTCCATATTTTCTCCGATAAAATAAGTGATTTTACAAAAAATTCAATTTTGAATATTTGTATAATTATTATAACATTTTATTAAGTTAATGTCAATTTATTTTTTTAAATTGTGTTTTTAATTTTTGTGTGGTATTATATGAATATGATTAAAATTATTCGTTCAAAAAGAAAATCAATATCAATTTCAATAAATTCGTTAGGTAGCGTTACGGTAAACGCGCCACTTAATATGAAAGATAGCGATATTCAAAAATTTATAAATTCTAAATCCAAGTGGATAAAAACTCATTTAGATAAGAAAAACGCAATTTTAACTAAAAACGAGCAAATTTTACGTAAAGAAAAGGGGCTTTATTTAGGAAAAACAGTGAATTTTAGCGATGATTACAATAAAAAATTGATAAAAACCGCAAGGGAATCTTTACCAAAAAGAACGCGCCAAATTGCTGAATTTTATAAGTTTCAATGCTGAAATATAGTTGTTAAAAATTATAAATCGCGATGGGGCACTTGTTATAAGAATAAATATATAACGCTAAATTACAAATTAATGATGCTTGACGTAGACTTAATTGATTACGTTATAATTCACGAACTTTGCCATACGATTTATTTTGACCATCAAAAAGAATTTAAAAATTTATTAAATAGAATTACCAAAAACAGCGCAGGTCTTAATAAAAAGCTAAAAGAAATGAGTTTTGTTCTAAAAATAGAATATTAGCAAAAATTTATCAAAATTTAAAATTAACGACGTTATCGAGCGTTTTAAATATTATTCTATACCTATCTATGCGTAAAACAAGACTTTTACGCATAGATATATTTGTGTGCATAACGCTCGATAAAAACCTTTATTCCCTATCAATTTTACTATAAAATATCAAATAGCAAGGTAAAAAACCCTGCTATTTTTTTAATTTCTAATAAAAGCCAACCCAAATTCGCCGTTTTAATTAAAAAACGTTAAAATTTAAATAAAACATATTAAGACTACCCTAATCTTTGCGTAAAAACCTTGTTTTTTGCGAAAAGTATGGTAAAATATTAGTATAAAATACTAATTTTGTTTGGTGATTTAATGAAACCTACCGATAATTATTACAAACAACGCGAAATTAACTGTTTATCACGTATAAACGCTATGCTTTTAGACCTTCCGCCTATGACTAAGGAATTTATAAACGGTATTTCTGAGTTCACTTCCCCACTAACTCGCTTAAATTACGTATACGATATACGAATTTTCTTTGATTATTTGGTAAAAAACGTATATAAAAGCAAAGTTATTGAAGAACTTACCTTATCCGATGCGGAAAGCGTTGATTTAAGCGATTTTGAGAACTTTTTATCGTATTTATCACTTTATGAGATAAACGGCAAGCAAGAAACTTGCAACGAACGAGCAAAATCAAGAAAACTTGCCACAGTTCGCGCCTTTTATAAATACTTTTATAATAAAGGAAAAATCAAATCAAACACCGTTTCCAAAATTGCAATGCCTAAACTACACGATAAAGAAATTATTAGGCTTGAAATTAACGAAGTTGTTAAACTATTAAACTTAGCCGACAGCGGTGATAAGTTTTCAAAACGCCAACAAGAATACCACAAAAACACTAAAATTCGTGACGTTGCTATACTCACCCTCTTTTTAGGAACAGGCATTCGTAATAGCGAACTCGTCGGCTTAAACGTTGAAGACATCAATTTTGAAGAAATGAGTTTTGCCGTAACGAGAAAAGGCGGTAACCGTACTATACTCTACTTTAACGACGAGGTTTCTAACGCGCTTACTCAATGGATAGCAAAAAGAAACACTCTTAAAGATTTACCCGAAGACGAAAAAGCGTTGTTTTTAAGTTTACAAAACAAGCGAATTAGCGTTAGAACTATTCAAGAACTCGTTAAAAAGTATGCTAAAATAATCGCTCCGCTTAAAAAAATTACCCCGCACAAACTTCGTAGTACCTTTGGTACTAATTTGTATAGGGAAACTAACGATATTTATTTGGTAGCAGACTTTTTAGGCCATAGTGACGTAAATACCACTAAAAAGCATTACGCCGCGTCGAGCGAAGATATTAGAAGAAAAGCAATAAAATCAGTAAAACTTAGAGAAGACTAATGGAAGAAATATTTGATAAAGAAAAAGTGTTCGTCATAGAACCTATGATTGACGACAAATTGTCGGTAGATTTTTTGATTGACGAAATTTACAGTTTAATAACGAGCGCAAACGGTGTTCCCGTAGGTTATAACGCGGTAAAAATTAGAGAAATCAACCCTGCTACTTTCATAGGAAAAGGAAAAGTTGAAGAAATTAGCGAACAAGTTGCCACTCTTGAAGCGGATACCGTTATTTTTGACGGCGCTCTTTCCCCTTCACAAACGCTAAACCTTGCAGATGCGCTCGGTGTTAAGGTAATTGATAGAACTACCCTTATACTCGATATTTTCGCCCTTTCCGCAACAACTCACGAAGGCAAACTTCAAGTAGAACTTGCTCAACTTGAATATTTATATCCAAGGCTTAAAGGCAAAGGTCAAGCGTTATCAAGGCTTGGCGGTGGTATAGGTACAAGGGGTCCAGGTGAAACTAAACTCGAATCGGATAGAAGGCATATTCGCAGTAGAATCGACAAGTTAAAAAGCGACCTTTCGGACATTGAAACAAGGCGAAAACTTCAATCTTACCGAAGGGATAAGAACGATGAGTTCGTAATTTCACTCGTTGGCTACACTAACGTAGGAAAATCAACGCTAATCAACCGTTTAACCGGCTCTGACGTACTTGTTAAGGATAAACTCTTTGCAACGCTTGACCCAACCGTTAGAAAGACGCAAATTAACGGCGTAAACGTCCTTATAACTGATACCGTTGGTTTTATACGAAATATCCCCCACAACTTAGTTGAAGCCTTTAAATCCACACTTGAAAGCGCGGTAGAAGCCGACCTTAATATTATCGTTTGCGACGCTAATTCCGACTATGAGCAACAACTTGAAGTAACAACTTCGACCTTACAAGGGTTAAACTCTACTGGGGATACAATTTTAGTATTAAATAAATGCGATAAAATTGAAAATTTTA
>JAGCLN010000161.1 GCA_017646945.1 Clostridia bacterium
ATTGTACTTCATATCTAACCTCCGGTTATAAACGTGTCAAGATCTGCTTGACATAATTTAGTAAATTATATCACAATAAAACGAAATAATCAATATTTTTTGAGTATTTTTACAAAAAAATAACCCCGAAACAAACTTTCGGGGTTTTTACAATTTTTAAGGTGTTTATTTGATAACAACGGGCTTGCCGTTTACATCAAATTCCCATTCGCCTTGGTAGTAAACCATAGCAACGCCCGACCAACCTGAAACGATACCGTAGGTTGTGGGACTATACTCGTCGGGATGAAGGAAATTGCCCGTATAATCTTTGGGATAGCCTGTTACGGGGTCACGCTCAACCGTTTTAATTCTAAGCGATTGATATTGACTTTCAGACATTTCCATAAAGATTTTTTCACCATAAGGGAATACGCTTACTTGAGGGATGTAAGCATTGCTAAGCGAATATAAAACACTTCCCTCAGGAATAGAAACTAAACGTTCTGGTAAAACGATAGTTTTATATTCTTTGCACTCGTAAAAGGCTCTTTGTTGAATTTCTCTCACGTTTGAACCAAACTTTACTTCTTGAAGTTTAACGCATTCAGAGAAAGTATAACTACCAACGATGGTAACACCGTTACCTATTACAGCCTTTTTAAGTTTAGCGCATCTACCAAAAACGTTATATAAACCGCCGTGTGTAGGCCATCTTTGGAAATTAGCGTTTAAGCTACCGCCAAGCACGGAATCAGGGATTACAACTTCTACAATATCCGTTCCAGCAAACGCCGCGTTACCTATAAATAAAAGACCTTCGTTAAGTTTTACCGACTTGATGGTCTTATAGTCGGTATGAGCGGTTTTAGAGAACACGTCACCCGCAATAGCGATTACTCTAACGGGGTTTTTATCATTTACGCCTTGATAGTACGCAGGGATTTCAATATGGTCGTAAGCATCGGGATTAGTGCCGTCGTACGCGGAAACGCCGTAACCGGTAATCCCGTCAACCGTAACCATTTTATAAGTCAAATTCGGGCATTCAAAATATTTACCGCAAACACATTTACCGCTTTCGTTAACGTGCTCTGCATAATCAGCCTTACCGTCGCCGTTAGTTTGCTTGCGCCAGTGGTGAGTTGTGTTATAAGTATATTTTTCTTCGTAAACAGGGTCGGTTTGTTCTTGAGACGGCGCATTATTACCACCGTTATCGCCCGATTGCGAACTTGAATTAGCAAAACAACCGTTACCAAGCATACAAAACAAACAAGATATTATAAGTAAAATAGTTGATAACTTTTTCATATTCACTCCTACCCGACTATTTTAGCATTAAACCGCCAAAAAGTCAATAAAAAAACCCTTGCAATTAAATGCAAGGATTTTAAAATATTTTAGTTTTTAACAGGGTTTCCGTTTTCATCGTAATGCCACTCGCCCAAATAATAAACCTTAGCCATACCACACCAACCTTCAGTAAACCCGTAAGTAGTAGCGTAAGTATTTGGGTCTAACTCGTTTCCATCGCTATCGTAGGGAACGCCGGTGGACGGATTTCTATTTAAAAGACCTATTCTCATTGCCAAATACTCATCTTTCGTTATGCACAAATACACGTTATCGGCATGCGGGAAAACGTTTGTTTCTGAAAGCCATCTTTGCAAGTCGTTATTATTATTTTCATCAAAATGAGCACCTTGGTCCCAGTAACTACCTTCGGGAATACTCGTTATAGTTGCAGGAACTACAACCTCGTTGTAAAAATACGATTCGTAAAATGCTCTTTGGCGAATTTCGTGAACGTTTCCGTAGTTTAACGATTTTAACGAGTTACAGTAAGCAAAAGTGTACGCGCCGATAACCTTTAAGCCGTTACCTAAGTTAACCTTGCTAAGTAAAGAACAACCTGCAAACACGTTATACAAACCGCCGTGTTCGGGCCATCTACTAAAATCATAAGTTAAGCAACCGCCTATTAAACTATCGGGCAACTTAACTTCTTCAATCAAAGTTCCTTCAAACGCGCCGTTACCGATAAACAATAAACCTTCGTTGAGCTTTATCGACTTTATAGGATTATAGGTTGAGTGTTCTTCAACGGAAAACACGTCTCCTCCTATCGCGATAACGGGAATAGGCTCAACGTCGTTTTCGCCTTGATAAAAGGCAGGAATTTCAATATGGTCGTAGGCGTTAACGATTTCACCGTCATACGCTGAAATGCAGTACCGGTAATGACCGTAAACCGTTCTTAATTCATACGATAAGTTTGGGCACTCAAAA
>JAGCLN010000162.1 GCA_017646945.1 Clostridia bacterium
AGTTCAAGAACACCCGTTACCTTGTCAGCGCCGTCAAAAGAAGCGCCGGGAAGAGTCAATAATTCACTGCTCGGAATATAATCGAACTGAAAATCAGTTTCCGTTTTTCCGCTAAATTTTAACTTTCTAATTTCAATAACCATTATATTGCTAATAAATTATAGTATATTTAAAAAATATTGTCAACTTTAATAAAGTAGTTTTTTATAATAATTTTTATTATATAAACATAGGCTCAAACGATAGAAACTTATATCTATTTTACAAACTTTAGAAACACAATAGGGTTCCCGAAATTGTTTTTGCATAAAAAGAATTTTGGGATAAAGGAGCAACCGCCTATTAGGTTTTGCAAATCACCTTTAGGTTATTTGCTAACTTATGAGCGTGTTGCGACGAAGGCAAGGCTCGACGGCAATCCTATGGGCACAATAGACCTTGTTGGTCATTGGGGTCATAGGTTGACGGCAGTAACGATGCATAACGAAGTTTATAAGGTTTGTAAAACGGTGATGGCTACCGCCGCAACTATATCTTCCATGTGGCATCCACGAGATAAATCGTTTATGGGCTTTGCTAAACCTTGGCAGATGGGGCCGATTGCCATGAAACCGCCGAGACGTTCGGTGTTTTTATAGTTACTGTTACCTGCATCAAGGTCAGGGAAAATCATAACGTTCGCGTGACCTGCAACAGGTGAACCGGGCGCTTTTGATTGACCAACTTCGGGGACGACAGCAGCGTCGAATTGAAGTTCGCCGTCAGCATTATACTGGGGCGCGATTTCGTGGAAGAGTTTAACCGCATCAGTTACCTTAGTAACGTCAGGGTGCTTTGCGCTACCCTTGGTAGAGTGAGAAATGAAAGCGATTCTCGGGGTGATATTTGCAACTTGTTCTGCAGATTTTGCAGAAGATAACGCGATATAAGCAAGTTCTTCGCTTGTGGGGTTTTGAACAAGACCGCTATCAGCGTAAATATAGCAACCGTCTTCACAGTATTTGTTACCGCAAGGGGGCGCAATCATTAAAAAGTATGCCGAAACCATCTTTTCACCGGGCGCAGTTTTGATAACTTGAAGACCGGGTCTTAAAGTGTTTGCAGTAGAGTGGCAAGCACCGGAAACCATACCGTCAACGTCACCTGCTTTGAGCATTAACGCGCCGTACATAGTGTAATCGCTTAAAATGTATTTTTTAGCGTCTTCAACGGTAGCGTATTCGGGCGCGCCCGTCTTTTTATTGATTTTGCCTTGGCGTAAATTGAAAAGCATTTCAGCATATTCGCCAGTCTTTTCATAAGAAACGGGGTCGATAACGGTAACACCGTCAAGGCACACGTCTAAATTAGCAGCCTTGATTTCATCAAGATTACCTAAAAGAACGATTTTTGCAACGCCTTCTTCTACCGTTTTAGCCGCTGCTTGAACTACTCTTTTATCTTCGCCTTCGGGAAGAACAACTGTTTTGTTAAGGGCTGACGCTCTTTGCTTAATTTCCGCTAAAATATCTTTCATAATTTCTCCTTGCAAAGTTTTGCATTTTATATTAAAATATTATATAGTTAGTATATCACACGCGTTTTTAAAAGTAAAGGCAAGTTAAGGTGTTATTTTGAAAATTTGTTCAATAATTGCGGAGTACAACCCCTTTCACAACGGGCATCTTCGCCAAATTAAATACGCAAGGGAAGTAATAAAACCCGACTACATTGTAGTTATAATGAGCGGTAACTTCACCCAACGCGGCGAAACGGCTTGTATGGACAAGTTTACAAGGGCGCGCCACGCCGTTTTAGCAGGGGCGGACGCGGTTATTGAACTTCCCACGGTTTTTGCTACCGCAAGCGCGGAATTCTTTGCAAGTGGCGCGGTTAAACTTATCAATTCCCTACCCGGCGAAAAGGTAATCTGCTTTGGCGCGGAAAACGGAAATAAAGAAGAACTTTTCAAAGTGGCGTCTTCTATGCTTGAAGAAAGCCCCGAGTTTAAAGCGCTTTTAAAAGAAGAACTTAAAAAAGGCGTTTCACTATTAAAGGCAAGGGAACTTGCGCTACTTAAAACTTCGGATATAAACGAAAAGATTTTGGAAAAGCCGAACAACGTTTTAGGCGTTGAATATTTAAAAGCAATACTTAAAAACGGCTACGATATAGGCGTTGAAGTGCTTGAAAGAAAGGGTAGCGAGTATAACGATAAAACAATCCATAGCGAAACCCCGTCTGCCTTAGCGATTAGGCAAGCGGTGATTAGCGATAATCTTTTACCGTTAAACGGCGTTGCGCCGAGTTTCGTAATCGAAAGTTTACCAAAAAACCTACCTTCGCTCGATAGAGAAATTTTATATTCCGTTCTATCTTCTAAAAAGAGTGAACTTAAAGAAATTTTAGACTGCAACGAAGGGCTTGAAAATAGGATAAGCGCGCTCGCGCGCGAGAGCGTTTGCGTTGAAGAACTTATTGAGAAGGTTAAAACGAAACGCTATACTACCGCAAGGATAAGAAGAATTTTATTGTCTTCACTACTCAAAATTGATAAAACGCTTATTCGCTCGGCGTTAAAGAGCAAACTTTACCTAAAAGTTTTGGCGATAAACGGCAAAGATAACGAACTTTTATCAATGCTATCAAAATCAGCTTTCCCCACCCTTACAAGAAAGAGCGATTTAGCAAAACTTGGCAAAACCGCCTATTCCGTTTTTGAAAAGGACGTTTTTGCCTGTGACGTTTATTCCCTTGCAAGCGGAATAAAACAAAACGAACACAATATGATTATTGTAAAATAAAAAAAGGCTTACAGTCCGTAAGCCTTTTTTTGTTAGTTAATGAACTCTTCGTCGCCTTCACCTGCATATTCGGCGTAATATTCTTGTTCGAATTGAGCGAAGATTTTATCGAGTAATTCTTCGTCTTCAATAGGAAGTAAAGTTTTGTTTTCAGCATCGATTTCAAAAATAACAACTTCATCCGGGTCAGAACCTTCAATGCTTTCGCCGGGTTGGAAGAAACCGTAGTTCTTACCTTCGTAATCCATAGTTCCGATGTGGAAAAATTCAAGCTTGTTTCCGTCTTCATCAATAAGTTCAATAGGACCGTCAAGTTCTTCTAATAATTCTTTTTCTTTATTATCCATTGTTTTTTCTCCTTAATAAGTAATTTTCTAATATGTAAGAAGCGGCAACCTTATCTATAACCGACTTTCTGTCTTCCCTTCTAACGTTGCCTTCTATTAGCACTCGCCTTGCTTCCATTGTGGTAAAGCGCTCGTCTTCAAACACTATGGGAATTTGCGTGTGCTTTTTAAGTTCAGCCACGAAACTTTCCGTCTTTAAGGTCTGCTCGGATTTTGAACCGTCAAAATTAAGCGGAAGACCGCAAACGATTACTTCGGCGTACCTGCTTTCGGCAAGCTTGGCTAAATACTCAATATCTTTATTAAAATTTTTGCGGTGATAAGTTTCAAGGGGAAGGGCAAATTCGCCGAACGGGTCGGAAACTGCAACGCCTATTCTCTTATCGCCGATATCAAACGCTATTGCTTTCATAATTTTTTATCACGCTAAGTATAATTTTTGATTTACCGTTCATACTGATAATGACCTTAGCGGTCAAGGAGAGATTATGGACGGAAAAACGTTAATTTTTGGATTATCTCTCGGTATGGTTGGCGGAGCGATTCTCGTTGCCAACTCCTATAAGGTTAGAAAACTTGTGAGAGATAGCCAAGAACAAATTCGCAAAAAAGCAGAAGAACTTAAAAGTTGCAAGTGCTGTAATTGCGAAGAAGATAAGGAAAAATCCTAATCTTAATCAAACGGTAAGCGGACTAACGTTCGCTTACTTTTTTTATTGACGATTTTAAAACTTCAACTACCCTATCAACTTCTTCAACCGTGTTTTGCTTATAGAGTGAAAACCTTATCGAAGACTTTGCGTCAATATCCGATAAGCCTATTTCTTTAAGTACGTGCGAAGGCTCTATTGTTCCCGACGAACACGCCGCGCCGAGCGATGCGCACACGCCCGATAAATCAAGCGCGTATAAAAGCGCTTCCCCACCGATACCTTTAAAGGTGACGTTAGCAATACCAGGCAAGGTGTTTTCGCCACCGTTTAAAACGGCGTTTGGAATTTCGGTTAAAATCCTACTTACTAAGCGGTCTTTTAACCCTTTGATTTTTGAAGTTTCTTCTAAGAGGTTTTGCCTTGAAAGTTCAAGCGCAGTCGCAAGACCTACCGCGCCGGCAACGTTGCTCGTGCCACCGCGTTTCATTCTCTCTTGATGCCCGCCTGAAACGATAGGTGAAATTTTAACACCGTTCTTTATATAAAGAACGCCCACGCCTTTCGGCCCGCCGAACTTATGCGCGGTGAACGAAAGCATAGATACGCCTAAATCTTTAACCGAAAGATCTAAAACGCCCATCGCTTGAACGCAATCGCTAAACGATAAAACGCCTTTTTCATTACAAGCGTTAGCAAACTCTTTTACAGGCTGAATAGTACCTATTTCGTTATTAGCGTACATCATACACGCTAAAAAACAATCGCTTGAAATTGAGTTTTGATAATCGCTTGCGCTTAAATAACCGCTTGAATTCGGCTTAACCTTTTTGACAATAGCGCCTTGCTTTTCAAGTTCGCTTGCGGTAGATAAAACCGAAGCGTGCTCGATTGACGATATAACGAGAGTGTTTTTACCTTCTTCCCTTGAAAGAAAACTTCCGCGGATAGCAAGGTTGTTACTTTCCGTAGCGCAGGAAGTAAAGTATATCTCGTTAAAAGATGCGCCGATTAAATCAGCCACCTTTTCACGGGCTTCGTCAAGCCCTTTCACCGCCATTCTGCCTACTTTGTGAACGGAATTTGCGTTGCCGTAAACTTCGGTCAAATACGGTGTCATCGCGCTAAGCACCCTTGAATCTAACGGGGTGGTAGACGCATTGTCAAAATAGATTGTTTCTTTCATAGTTTATTACGGTCTTCTAATAAGGTCAACCGGTTTTTCTCTTGCAATTTTGATAATGGGAACGATAGAAGAAATAATAGCCGCCACTAAACTGATAGCGAATATTACTGCAATTTGCCTTACGCCGAACAATGCGAACTTAACGATAAAGTGCATAACGTTGATAAGGTATGCGTTTACGAGCGAGCAAGCAAACCAAGCCGTGAGCGATGCGAGCACGCCGTTTATGAGCGCAATGATAACGCTTTCGGTTATAAACATCTTAAATACGTCACCACTGTTTGAACCGAGCGCTCTTAAAACACCGATAGAAGAACGCTTGGATACGATACTTGCCGAAATATAGTTAAACAACATAAACATTGAGAATATTGCAAGTACGATTGATGCGTACAAGAAGATTTCAACGAATTGGTTTACGAAAGTTTCGTTCTTTGCTAAGGTTGACATAACGGTACTACCATACCAAACGAGAGTAATACCTTTCTTTCTTGAAAGTCTTTCCGCTACGATATCGCTTGATTCTTCGTTAGTGTTAACGAGAGAAATTGCTTGCGGATAATAGCCTTGGTCGGTATTGATACCGATATTTGCCAAGGTTGTTTCGCTACATACGATAGGTTCGTAGTTAACGTCAAAACTCGTGGTAGTATCTTGAAGACCAAAGTATACGCCTACGATTTTCAACTCAGTGTTGTAAGTCTTACCGGTTGCGGTAACCTTTCTTTGAAGAACGATATCTCTTGTAAGGTCAGGAGTTCTGCCGTTTTTGTATCTATCTGCGTGCGATACGGGGGTTAAGTGGGTGTTTGCAATCTTGAACGCACTTAAAAGTTTTGCTCTTAAAGTGCCGATTTCTTCACGAATACCCGCTTGGAAAATCGCGTCAACGTCTTCTGATAAATAACTTGCGTAAGGCTTGTGGCTGGGGTCTGTAATATCAACGAAGTCGTTTAATTCTTCATCGTATCTGCTAAATTGCGATAATTCTTTTTCAAAGATTAACTTGATATCGGTTGCGTTGAGTAATACTTCGTTTTCTTTAAGAACGTAGGAAGTCTTTTCATCGTAAACTCTCTTACCTTCACCGTCTAATAAGGGTTCGCCGTTCGCATCTTTACGCAAGTAACCGAACTTGCCACCGCCAAGGAAATACATATCGTTGCCGAGTTCGTCTTTGTAAACGTCAACGCCGTCAGCGTCCTTAGTATAAGGCTCTAAACTGCTAAACATTACGATATTATCGATTGATACCGACTTGTTGCAGAAGAAGTTGGATTCCATAGAGTTGGTGTAACCGCTAGAGAAGTCTTCAATAAAGTGTTCCGCAGGCTCGTCTTGATAAGCAACGGGCTTGCCGAAATATCTAATACTGTGCTCAATTTCGCCTTCCGCTACCATAACGAGTTTTTGAACGCCCGAACTTAAATAAGCGTATAATTCTTCGAGTAAGGTTTTGTTGGGGTCGTCTTTCGATTGAACGTACGAATCTTTTAATACGGCGTATTTAGCGGGAATTTCACCACAGTCGTAAATACCGGTAATGATAAACTTGGGGGTAGTTGACGCCATGTTAAGATTGCCGGGTTTGAATTTAACGCCGATTAAATCTTGGTAATAGTCGTCGTCACTAAGTCTCTTACCAAAATAGTTAGCGTCGTCTTTAACGTAGTGCTTTAAAGTATCCGCCATATACTTAGAAATTGCAACTTCGGTATAACCAGGGGTACTATCGATAGTGCCTGAAAGGTCGGGATAGTCGCCAGCAATACATTCATAGCCGTAAGAAGTGATATTGTACTCATCGTCAATTTCATCTTCTCTAAACTCGATAACACCACTCACTTCACCGTAGTAATAGCCCCTACCTTTCATTTCAGCAGGAAGCGCTTTGTTGCTAAGGTTAGTAACAGGATAACCGTTATCGCTCTTTACCGCAGAGTAATCTTCGGTAACGAAATCTCTAATATTGTAGATAGGTCTAAAATCATAGCCCGATTCCTTGTTTAACTGGTCAAGATAATCTTGGCTTAAATTCATTCTGTACATACCGCCCGTTTCGGATACGTATTCCGAACTAACGGTTAAATGCTCGTAAGTACCGCTTTGTAAAAGGTCAGACATAGCCCTTTCTCTTTCATAGCAAGCAACTGCATCGAATAAGCCGAACACCGCAAACGCTACCGCCGATAAAAGTATCGTAAAGATAAGTCTTAACGGCTTAACCTTTAACGACTTAATACCGAGCATCGCCGCGCTACCAAACTTCATTTTACTCTTGATAAACTTAACGCTTTCGTCAGACTTAACGAGAGATTTTTCATCAGTCGGGTGCTTGATTTGAATAGTCTTGCTATCGGAAATTTTAATCTTCTTCTTTTCCTTGATAGCGTTGAGAACGACTTTTGCGTCTTCACCTGCTAAATCACTACCCGATTTAACGGTAACAACACCGTCGTTTTCCACAACGTTAGTATCGAATAAACGTTCTTCAACGGTAACGTCTTCAACAACTTTACCGTCAACGAGCCTAATGATACGGTCTGCGTACTTGTTAGCAAGTTCAAGGTCGTGCGAAATTACGATAACGAGTTTTTCCTTAGAAAGCCTTTTGAGTTCTTCAATAACTTGAATACCCGTAACGCTATCGAGCGCGCCGGTAGGCTCGTCCGCCATAATGATTTTTGGATTTTTAATGAGCGCACGCGCAATCGCAATACGTTGCTTTTGACCACCTGAAAGTTGGCTTGGGTTTCTGCCCTTGTAACTCGTAATGTCAACGCTCGCTAAAATATCTTCAACCGCTTTCGGCTCGGTTTTAACGCCTTGAAGTTCGTTAGCCATGCCAACGTTCTTTTCAATACTGTAATCGGGAAGTAAGTTGTATTCTTGGAAAATAAAACCGATTAAAGTGTTGCGGTAACTATCATATTCGCCTTGAGAAAACTCAGAGAATTTTTTACCGTAAACTTCGATTTCACCTTCGTCAATACCGTCAAGACCACCGATGATATTTAAAAGAGTGGTCTTACCGCTACCAGATTTACCGGTTACGAACACCATACCCTTTTCGGGGAAACGAATGCTAACGCCGTCAAGCGCCGCTACGTCACCTGCTTTAGTTGTGTAGATTTTCTTTACGTTAATGAGTTCTAACATTTTTTCCTTTTCGCGCGCCATACTCGCGCATTATAAAATTTACTTTATAATTATACTACACAACTATAAATGTAAACTATGACTTTATCACTCAAAATTTTGTAAAACTTGTACAATATCACTCAAAATGGTGATATTTTTGTGAAATTTAAGAAGTCTTTTTCGTTCATCGTTTTTTTTACTACTTTTTTAAGCGATGCGTTTTGGCGCTTTAGATTATTATTTTCCGCTAAAACTGATGAAATTATTCTAAAAAACATATCGTTTATTTCCCTTTCGAGCTGAGCGCGAAATTTTGAGTTTTTAAGTTCGTTTACTTTTTGCATCGTTATATCGTCCATACAATCACCTCTTAACCGTTTTTTTAGTATTATTGCCAAGTTTTTCATATTAAAAACGGTTGCAGAGTATAATTTTATATGAACTTTTATTTTCTATCTGATATTGAATCGCATTTAAAAATAGACGGAGAATACGCGGGTATCGTAAGCAGAAACGCCCTTTATTACACCGCGGACACAAAGCCTAATCTCGTTGAATTTTTACCGCTCAACTCACGATTTTATCAAGTTTACGGCGGTGAAAACTCTAAAGATTTGGGCGTTTTTAAGGTTGAAAACGGCGCGTTGTTCTACCCGCGTTTTTCACAAAAACACAACCTTGATTTTAGGCTTGTTTTTCAAGAAAAAGTTTCTTCGTTTGGCAAGGAAATAACCGTTACAGTAGTTGAAGACGGAAGGGTTAAATTGTACCTTGACGGCGGTGTAGTTGACGTTAAAACTCTACCCTTTTCACCCGATAAAGTAGAAGTTAAAATAGAAGGCGAATTTTTAGTTCTTTCTTTTATAAAAAAGAAAATTGCGCTGTTTATCTACCATTTACAATCGGGCGGTTTGGTTTATTTAGACGTTGTTGACGAGTTTAGTATTTCCAGCGTATTGCAGGTTAAAAAAAGGCATAAAACACTAACTAAAACGACGGTTGTTGAAAGGTGGAATTTATCTTTTTCGGCAAGCCTTGTAGAGTGTTTTAGCGAAATGGAAAAACCATACGAATATTTAAACGAAAAACTGATTCCGCTCGCCTTTTTTGAAAACGCAATATTAGGCGGTGACGTTAAAGCCGTGGTGAGTAAAGAATTTAACGAAAAAACCGAACGATTGCGAGAATTTTTAGGCGGGGTTAAAAGGGCTATTATATCGCCAACCGATAGTAACGCCGTGTGGCTTATTGGAGATTGCGGTGTAACTAACGCTACGCTTTTATACAAAAATAGGCTTATCGATAACGTTTTTCTTGATGATTTTTAATTTTTTTCCTTTTAAAAAGTTGATTATTTTAAGTTAAAGTTGTATACTTTACGCGTACCTAAATTTAGGAGTAACCAAAGAAAATATGAAGATTTTTGAGCCAAAACTTTTAACTTGTTTTAAGGGTTATCAAAAAAAGGACTTGGTTTCGGATATCGTTGCCGGAATTATAGTCGCAATCATCGCCCTACCCCTTTCTATCGCGCTTGCAATAGCATCAGGCGTTGACCCTGAGCAAGGGTTATACACCGCAATTTTTGCAGGTTTCGTAATTGCAATGTTCGGCGGTAGTAAGGTAAACATTTCCGGCCCGACCGCTGCGTTTGCAACCATTGTTGCAGGCATCGTTGCAGACAAGGGTATGGAAGGCTTGTTCTTAGCAACCATTATGGCAGGCGTAATTCTTATAATAATGGGCGCGTGCAAACTTGGAACGCTTATCAAGTACATTCCCAAAACGATAACCGTTGGCTTTACTGCGGGTATTGCGGTAACCATACTTATCGGTCAAATTAAAGACTTTTTAGGGCTTACTTTCCCTGAAAACGCTCACAATATTGAAACGATAGATAAAATCAAAAACATCTTTAACTACATAGGTACTATGGATAGGTGGGAACCTGTTGCAGTAGGCGTTGGCGCACTCGTAATAATGATAGTTTGGTCTAAGTTTATTAAGAAGATTCCATCGTCACTTATAGTAGTTTTAATCGGCGCGCTTGCAATCGGTTTACCGAAAGTTGCGGTTGCAACGATAGGCGATGCTTACCCCATAGGCTCGGCAATTCCCAAATTCATCGTTCCAAGTTTTGACGGTAAACTTATTTTATCACTTTTGCCAGACGCGTTTACCATCGCGTTACTCGCCGGCATTGAATCGTTATTATCGTGCGTTGTTTCGGATAATATGATTAACGATAAGCACAATCCAAACACCGAACTTATCGCGCAAGGTCTTGGAAATATTTGTTCAGGCTTTATGGGTGGTATTCCGGAAACGGGCGCGATTGCAAGAACTTCTGCAAACGTTAAAAACGGCGGTAAAACGCCCCTTGCAGGTATGATTCACGCGGTTGTACTTTTAGTGGTATTGTTACTTTTAATTCCCTACGCATCACTTATACCGATGCCCGTTATAGCGGCAATCTTATTTATCGTTGCTTACAATATGAGCGAGTGGCGAGTATTTGTGAAAATCTGCAAAACGAAACAAGTTATCGATATAATAATTTTATGTTTAACTTTCGTGTTAACGGTAGCGTTCAACTTAGTAATTGCAATAGCGGTTGGTTTAGTTCTTCACTACGCAATCTTCTTTGCAATAAAGCTTGCAAACAAAAACAAAGAGGTTAAAGCAGAATAATTTAAAGCAAAACAAAAAGGCGGAAATTTCCGCCTTTTTTCATTTTGTATAAAACCTTATTTAGCAAGTTCTTTGCTATGCTTAATTCTTTGGGAAATCTTTCCTTCAAAGTCAATTTCACCTGCTTTGGACAAGGCTATCTTAGTAAGGAAAGGACCAACCAATTCATAAATCAATACGGAGAAAAGGGTAAGGTTTGCAACGAGCATACCTACCGTTCCACCGAGCGCGCCCGCTTTCATCGCCATGCCGAGCGCAACGCCAGCTTGTGGGAATAAAGTTATGCCGAGATATTTTTTGATGTTAGGCTCACTCTTTACCATACTTGCGCTAAGACTTGCGCCAAAATATTTACCAACGCAACGAGTTACGATATACACTAAGCCGATTAGTACTATAAGAAGGTCACTTAGAACGCTTAAATCAAGTTCCGCACCACTCAACACGAAGAACAAGATAAAGATAGGCGCCGTCCATCTATCAAGCCTATCCATAAGTTGCTCGGAAAAATCACAAATATTGCAAAAGATAGTGCCGAGCATCATACAGCTAAGTAAGGGTGAGAAAGCAACGTGAACGCCCCAAAGTGTAAATGAAAAGTTAGAAATTGCAACCGTTAAAAACACGAACGCTACCGACATTGCAAGGCGCTTTG
>JAGCLN010000163.1 GCA_017646945.1 Clostridia bacterium
CGCCTTTTTCAAGGTCAACGGGGAATCTTGCGTACGTTCCCGCAACGAAAGTTTTATCAAGTTAAAAAAGATTATTCATCGTCGTTTCCTTTAACCATCGTGCCTGCGCCTTCATCTGTTAAGATTTCCATTAAGATAGAGTGCGGAACTCTACCGTCCATAATAACAACGTGTTTAACGCCGTGAGTAATAGCATCGATACAGCAGTCAACCTTGGGAATCATACCGCCAACGATAACGCCGTCTTTTTTAAGCGCTTCCGCTTCTTCAACGGTAACGTGGGGGATAAGAGTAGACGGGTCGTTTTTATCTTTCAAGATACCTGCGATATCGGTCATCATAATAAGTCTTTCCGCGTTCAACGCGCCCGCAATACGAGCGGCGGCAGTATCACCGTTAATATTGTAAACGCTACCGTCATCACCGCAAGCAACGGTTGAAATAACGGGGATATATCCTTTATTTAAAAGGTCTTCAATCGGTTGAATATTAACGTTAGTAATCTTACCAACGTAGCCGAGCCTTTCGTCTTTCTTAACGGCTTTGATAAGACCGCCGTCAATACCTGAAATACCCATAGCGTTACCGCCCTTGGATTCAAGGTGTGATACGAGCGACTTGTTTACTTTGCCCGCAAGAACCATTTGAACGATATCAACGGTTTCTTTATCGGTAACCCTAAGCCCGTCGATAAACTCGGGTTTTTTGCCAAGCTTATCCATAACTTCGTTAATTTCAGGGCCACCGCCGTGAACGAGAACTACTTTAACGCCGATAAGCCATAAAAGAACGATATCTTCCATAACTTGTTCTTTAAGTTGTTCGTTAATCATAGCGTTACCGCCGTATTTAACTACTACGGTTTTACCGTTATAGCGTTTGATATAGGGTAATGCTTGGGTTAATACTTCAGCGCGTTGTGCGTTTGAAAAATGTTTATCCATAATTAAGTTCTATAATCTCCGTTAATTTTTACGTAGTCGTAAGTTAAATCGCAACCCCAAGCGGTAGAAGAAAACTCGCCGTCGTTAAGGTTAACGATAATATCAATTTCTTTTTCAAGTAAAATTTCTTTTGCTTTTTCTTCAGAGAAGGCTACGCCACTACCGTTAGAGCATACTTGAATTTCACCTTTGCTTGATGCAAAGAACACGTCAATCTTAGTAACGTCAACGCTTGCACCACTATAACCGATAGCGCATAAAACTCTGCCCCAGTTAGCGTCGGCACCAAACATAGCCGCTTTGGTAAGGCTTGAACAAATAACGCTCTTTGCAACGGTTTTAGCAATATCTAAAGTTTTACCGCCCGAAACCTTGCACTCTAAGAGTTTAGTAGCGCCTTCGCCGTCTGCCGCAATCATTCTGCAAAGGTTAACGGTAACTGTGTTAAGCGCTTTCATAAACACTTTAAAGTCATCGCCGTCGCAAGTGATTTCATCGTTGCCTGCAAGCCCGTTTGCTAAAACGGTAACCATATCGTTAGTAGAAGTATCACCGTCGATGCTAACCATATTGAAAGTTTCTTTAATATCGCTCGACAATGCTTTTTGAAGCATTTGAGAAGAAATTTTGCAGTCGGTAGTAATAAACACGAGCATCGTTGCCATGTTGGGGTGAA
>JAGCLN010000164.1 GCA_017646945.1 Clostridia bacterium
GGAGGTAGAAAATGAAGAAGATTTTATCCTTGATACTTTGTATCATGCTTGCTCTCTTCGCCGTAGCTTGCGGTGATGGCGGCAGTGACGTTCCTGGTGGCGGAAACGGCGGTGGCAGTGATGTTCCCGGTGGTTCTGGCTCTGAAGAAGGCAACATTGTAGAAATTAGTATCCCCAAGGGTTGGGGTGGTGGCGCTGGTACCGATTACATTATCAGAATGGCTGACTACTTCAACAACAGTCCTGAATGGGGTGCTCAAAAGATTGGTAAATACGACGGCGCTAAGATTAAACTTAGTGAACAAGATATTCCCACGTCGCCTGCTAATATAACCACTCACGGTGGTGATATTATCAGTTTCGACCACCGTGTTGGTAATATTTTACAAGTTCAACCCTACGTTGTTGACATTACTGACGCGATGACTGCGACTATCCCTGGTGAAGATAAATCAATCGCTGATAAGATTCCTGAAAACGTTCGCGCAGCTTACACTAACGTTGACGGTACTAGATACTTCGGCGCACCCGGTTCAGTATTATTCTGCGGTTACTCAATCGATACTGAAATGTGGGAAAGAGACGGTTTATATATCGCAAACGCTCTTTTAAACAACGATCCTGATTACGCATCTAAGGTTGCTGAATATGAAGACTTTATGGAAAGTGAAGGTTTCGGCGCTAAGAAGTACGTAAGCAACAAATACGGTATTACTTTATGGTTCTCTGACTACGACGGTGACGGTAACGGCGTATACGCTATCCCCGGTGCTAAAGCGGTTAGAAACGGTAACAACTACGGTATTTCTAAAGAAGCGTTCGGTGAAATGGGTGGTCTTTGCGTAGGTCCTGACGGCGAAGCTGGTACTATGGACGACGGTCTTCCTTCATCTGTTATCGAACTTCTTGCTTTCTGTGATTACATTAAGTCTGAAGAATTCGAATGTGCTGCAAACTACTATGCACCTTTCGCACTTTCTGGTCAATATAGAGACTCTTACGCTAACTCTTTCCTTGATGGTTTATACGCATCTCTTGCGGGTGAACAATATCAAAACTCTGTTTTAGATTTCAACTCTAAGGGTAAAAAGGTTAGAGTAGTTACCGGTTATACTACCGAAAACTTATATCCTGGTATCGACTACATTAAGAAGCCTGTCGTTCAAGAAGTTACCATTACTCCTGAAACTGGTTACTATGTAACTATGATGGAAGATAAGTTCTACTGTAACGCAGCTCTTATGATTATTCAAAAAGAAAAATACTTCGGCTATGCTGAAAGTAACTACGTTTCTCACACTGAAACTCAAAAGAACTTCTTATTCGGCGGTTACGACGATAAGTCACACAGAGACTCTTGTGCATTCCTTATCGAAGGTTCATTCTGGTCAATGGAAGCAGATAGAACTGGTGTAGAATCTTACGCACAACTTGTTCAAGCTGACGATAATGCAGTTAACAGAAGAACTGAATTCGCTTCAATGCCTGTTAACATTAACGAACCTGTTACCGAAGGTAACGGTGATAAGAACACCTTATGTGCTGGTCTTCTTGGTTACACTGCAATCAACAAGAAAGTTGAAGCTGACCCTGATAAACTTGCATACTGCAAACTTTACATTCAATTCACTAGATCTGAACCCCTTCTTGCATATCAATATTGGGCAACTCACTTCGATCCTATTGCTCTTGAAAGCTATGAAGACGTAATTTCTAACCCTGAATACGAATCAATTCTTGCAGATCTTGGTCTTAACGAAAAATATTACAATGAATATCACTTTGAAAGACTTCGTAAGCTTACTTCTTTAGATTACTCTAGAAAGACTTACGGTGTAGGTGATATCACCTTAACTATGAACTTCAGAACCCAAACTTCTTGGTACAACAGACTTTACTATTCTGGTGTATTCGGCGTAGGTGGTACTAAGAACGCATATCAACGTCTTAGAGAAGTAGGTGTTGTTCAAACCTTCGAAGAACAAATGTACACTAAGTCAACTTGGTCTAACATGTACGGTTCAGGTTACAACAACGTTGCTGATGCTGATAAGTCATATGGCGGTATCGCATATAATAACGGCTAATATTTTTTGAATTCTACTATATTATATATTGATAGGCACACGGGTTTTTCCGTGCGCCTTGAGATATGTATTGCGTTACTAAAATATTTTAGGTGATTTATGGAAAATGAAATTTTAGAAATGGAGCAACCCGTTGCTCCACAAGTACACCCACCGAGAATATTAACGAGAAAAACCAAGAGATTGATTTTCTACACGATAATGGTAGCATTACCGTTCCTTCAATTCCTTATTTTCTACGTTTACGTTAATATTGACTCGATTTTGATGGCATTTAAGGTTACCTATTTCGATATGAATGAAGGTATCCAAGAAAGATGGAGTTTGATAGATAACTTTAAGGGTGTATTCTACTTCTTGAAGAATAAGAACTTCCAACCGATTATGAACGCATCTAAAGCGTACGTAATTTCTTGGTGTACGTCTGGTACTCTTTCGATATTCTTCAGTTATTACGTTTATAAAAAGTTCATGCTTAGTGGTATCTTCAAGGTGTTCTTATACCTTCCTTCAATGGTATCAAGCGTAGTATTAACACTCGTTTACATTAAGATTATGAACAACGTAGTTCCTGATATGATGGAAAAGAGATCTGGCGTTACTGTTGAGCCCTTATTACAAGCAACCCCTGAAAACGACCCGTATTACTACATTTTAGCATACTCGTTATTCTTCTCACTCGGCGGACATATTCTTATGTATACCGGTGCAATGAGTGGTATTAACGATTCGGTAGTAGAAGCAGGTCAGTTAGACGGTGTTAATGCTTTCCAAGAATTCTGGTACATAACCCTTCCTATGATTTGGCCTACGTTCACAACGTTCACCGTAACCGGTTTGGCTGGTATTTTCACCAACCAATTAGGTTTGCATACCTTCTATGGTGACGGTGCGCCGGAAGAAGTAGCAACGTTAGGTTACTGGGTATTCGTATTCACGAAGAAAGGTTCAACCATCAACAGTGAAATTAAAGCAAATAACGATAACTGGGATTTAAAGAATCAATTACTTCTCTCAGAAATTTCGGCAGTAGGTTTCGCAATTATGGCGGTTATCTTACCTGTCTCTATGTTACTTAAGAAGCTTATGACCAAGTATGGTCCTAGCGTGGATTAAGGAGGGTATTATGGAAGCAACAGTAAAAAGAAAATCTATTAAATCCAGAAACCGTAACCTTAACCCCTTAGTATTATTCCTTTTCTCAATACTTATCGTATACGTTGTGGTTTTCACTTTCATGCTCCTTTGGGCGTTTATGAACTCGTTTAAACCTCTTGGTCAATGGGAAAACCGTGAATATATGGCGTTCCCTGATTTCTCAAATCCGTTATGGACGAGTAAGGAAATGCGTTACGATATGAAGGGTAACCAAGTTATGTCAACTTATTACCCCAGCGCATTAGCAAACTACACGAGAGTGCTTGAAGCGATGCCTGGTAAGGGTGAAGTTAGATTCTATGCTGGTTGGGATTTAAATACTGCAGTTGTAGCAACTTCTAACAACTCACTCTTCATGATGATTTTCAATACAATCTTCTATTCGTTTGTTGGTTCGTTAATCATCGCGGTAGTACCTTGCGTTGTCGGTTATCTTGCAGCTAAATATCCGTACAAATTCAGTTCACTCTTATACGTTTTGGCGTTATTCGTTATGATTATGCCACTCGTTGGTACTGAACCTGCACGTATTAAACTTTTATGTAGATTATACTTGTTCGATACAATGTGGGGTGACTTTATTGTAAACTTCACGTTCGCGAATATGTATTTCTTAGTTTTCTACGCCTTCTATTCAGGCGTATCGGGTACTTTCGCAGAAGCAGCGGAAGTAGACGGAGCGTCACAGCTTCGTACGATGGTTCAAATCATCATGCCCCTTGCCTCCAAAATGATAGCAACGGTTCTTTTGATATTCTTCATCGGCCGTTGGAACAACTATACTACACCCCTTGTTTACATGCCTACTAAGTGGATGCTTTCTTACAGACTTTATCAAATTACCATTTATAAAGACGAAGTAGGTGGTGACCCTGCTAAGATTGCAGGTGCAATGATTATCGTAGTTCCCATCTTAGTTATGTTCATATTCTTAAAGGACAAAATTATGGGTAACATTTCAATGGGTGGCGTAAAAGAATAATTTTTGTATATCTATATATAATATTATTCCTAAACCTAAAACAAACTATTCAATTCTACCGTAAATTTAAGCGTTTACGGTAGAAGAGAGTAGGGTTTTTGCATCTATAAAATTCGAAAATTCAATTTTAACCTACTTATTTAAGATTTGTAGTGGCTTTTCTATTTGGGAATAGAGTAAACAAATCGGCGTTTTTTAAACCGCTTGATTTTGCCCCACCCATTATATAATTGAGTAACGCAGTTTTATCTAAGTAAAAGTTAAAATTTAAACATAAAAAATTTATTAAAAGGAGAACAATCAATGAAAGCATCTTTCGGAAAGAAAATTGCCGTATTATGCTTGTCGGCTGCAATGGCAATCGGCGTTGGTTTCGGTTTATCCGGAATTGATTCCGTTCAAGCTAAAGCTGAGTTTAAAGACTTTGAACAAATCGAACAAAGTTATAAACTTAACTCTGTTGTAACCGTAACTAACGAAGAAGTCGCAGGTGTATCATTCCCCAAGACTATCGACGTTAATGGTGACGAAACAGAAATTGCAACCGCTTACGTTTTAACTTACCCTGACGGCGTATCTGTATCTATCAAAGATACTCTTACTCTTAACCAACTTGGTAAGTATGAAATCACTTATAAAGCATACGTTGGCAATACCGTATCTGTATACTATGATACTTTCGTAGTTCACAACAACTTTGCAAATCAAACTAATACTATTGAATTGCGTGAAAGAACCACTTATTCTAACTATGAATTAGATGGTACTAACTATAAGAAGGAAAAGTATGGTACTGTTCCTACTGCAGAAGCTAAGGAGTTCCACGTTGCAAAAGGCGTTAGAGTAACCTTAGAATCTGGTTTAGCGGTTACTTTCAATAATATTATTGATTCAAACGTAGTTGACGAAGAAGGTTTCGCTACTTTAGCAACTCTTAACCTTACTGCAGTTGATAGAAGTACCGCATCTCTTCTTAACAAATATTTTGACTTCACGTTTACCGACGTTAACGATCCTAACAACTTCTTTACTGTTACTTCGTCTAACCAAGTAGGTTCAATCGGTCATAGCTTTGGTGTATCTACTGCTACGACTCCGCTTATCGGTACTGCTGATACTTATATTGATAACGCAGTTGAAAAAGAAGGTTCTATTAGAATTTTCTACGTAGACGGCGTTCGTAATGCAGCATACCTTAACAACACTCGTACTTGGGCTAACGGTGAACATGAACACTACGACTATTCTATTATGTATAACCCCACTACTAAGGTTATCAAATATAAATGCGTTCGTTGGTTCAACTTCGAAAATGGTAAGACTGAAACCGTTTCTCAAGATATCATTATCGACCTTGATAACCCTGATATCTTTGATGAAGGCGCAACTTTATTCAAAGGTTTCTCTACCGGCGAAGTTAAAATGACTATGTCTGCTCGTGACTTCAGCGCTAACAACTGCTACGTTGACGTATATCAACTTGGTACTGTTACTGGTGAAGAACTTCAAGCATACTACAATGCTGATACTATCGTTGACAACGTAAAACCCACTATTAAGATTGACGTTAAGCAAACTGACGTTAACGGCGTTTACTCTGCATTCGATCCTGAAAGCAAAGACGTTAAGTTCTACGTTCCCGCTGCTTACGCTCAAGACGCTAACGATTGTACACCTGTAACTTACAGAGTTTACAAAAACTACGCTGGTGGCGATGCTGCTAAGGTATTTGTTAACCTTAATGACGATGGTTCGTTCACTCTTGCAGAAAACGTAGTTTATACTATTGAATATAAGACTTCTGATATTTACGGTAACGAAGGTGTTGAAACCTTAAACGTTATCCCCGTAATCGTTGAAGATTTAGTTGCTGGTGACGTTCAAATTAACGAAGGTATTAAGGCAGTATTTAATAAACTTAACCTTGTTGCAGGCGTAACCGCTGATGCTTCTATCGTTAAGTATATTGATACTTTAAACCTTAAATCTGACCTTAAGTTAACTGTTACTGTAACTAAGGGTGGTGAAGTTATGTTTAACGGCGTTTATGGTTACGACGAATTAACCGCAACCAATAAGCCAACGTTTGATTTCAAACCCCTTTCTGCTGGCACTTACGTTGTAAATTACGATTTTGCTGATAACGCAAACCACATCGTTTACACTTACAATGCTACTTGCGTATCTGATGGCGTTGTTGAATTTGCAGAAGCACCGCTTCTTCAAAGATTCTACAACCTTGGTATGACTTACGAAAAGCCTTATTATAACGCATACAACTTCGGTGAAACCGTTACTGATGCTGAAACTGATTGCTACGTAAGTTATGATAATGGTAATACTTGGATTAAGGTTGAACAAACCTTCGTTATGGGTGCAGACGCTCAAGGTAACTACATTGCAGGCGCTGAAACCGTAATGTTTAAGTATGTAAGCAAACTCGATGAAGCGGATGAAGACGATCGTATTAAATATATCACCGCTCCCGCTCCTATCGTAGACGTTAGAAGTGACGCTGCTATTGCAAATGGCGATAAGCTTGCTCTTACTCAAAAGAATCCTACTGGTAACCTTGACCAAGCTAAGATGTTCACTACTGATAACGCAGTAGTATACGCTGATAGTACTAAACTTAGATGGAAAGCTGCTTCAAGCACTGGTAACTCTCACATTTCGTTCATTAACCCCGTATCATTCACCGAAGTAGGTAACTTCTACATGCAATTCGATACTGATGCTAATAAGGGTGACTACAACGAATTCACAGTTACTTTAACTGATGCTTACGATCCTACTAATACCGTTTACTGGACTATGTATATGCTTGGCGCAGATACAAGACTTGAAATTAACGGTGGTAAGGCAATCGCATCTCCCGTAGCGCTTAAGGGCAACTCAATCGTATTCTATTACAGCGTTGCTAACCAAATGGTAACCATTGGTACTACTAACTACACCTTAGAGTTCCAACCCACTAACAACTTATTCTATATTGACCTTACTATGGGCGATATTTATGGTGATGGCGCTGAAATTACTATCGGTTCACTCGGTAACCACGCGTTCCGTGCGAACAGAGCGTACGACTCTTCTGCACCGATGATTTACTATGCATCTGCAGCAGGTTCTTATCCGCTTAACACCGTTGTAACTATTGCAGCTCCTTACGTTGCAGACGTTATTTCTCCCTACGTTCATACTAATGCAGATGGTTCAAGAAATACTAAGATTTCCGTAAAACTCAACGGTCAATACGTTAAGAGTGTAGACGGTATCACCTTAGACGGTACTCAAGATCCTACAAGAGATTATCAGTTGAAACTTGACCAATACGCTACTTGGAAGGTTGAATATATCGTTACTGACTCTGCTGGTAAGATGTCAATGCCTAACTTCAACATTACCGCTGCGGATATGGAAGCGCCTGTAATTACTCTTAACTACGGCTTCAATGAAAATACTATCCACAACGTAACCTTAGGTAAGACGTTCTCTATCGAATATAGCGTTTCGGATAACGTTTCTAAGGAAACTAAGATTCAAGCAGGTGTAATCATTATTAGAGATAGCGACTTCTTCACTATTTACTCAAGCAAACCGCACGAAGCGTTAGCTGAAGGTGAAGATTTAGTTCCCATCACTGATAGCTGTATTATTACAAGAAAGGGTCTTTACACCGTTTACGTTCTTGCTCTTGACGAAGCTAAGAATATGACGATTGTAACCTATAAACTTAACGTTCAATAAGGAGGAATAGAAAATGACTAAAAGAATTTCAAGAATTTTTATAATTTTAACTCTTATA
>JAGCLN010000165.1 GCA_017646945.1 Clostridia bacterium
ATATGTTCAACCTTTAATTTTTCGTAAAGAGTTTTTGCTGAGCCGTTTTCGTTAAAGTCTTCGCGCGCGGGATAGGTCTTATAGAGAATAAGGTCTGGGATATTTTTAAGGACGGCGATAAAATCGTCCATTAAAAGTTCCGTGCGTGAGTAGGTGTGCGGTTGGAATACCACCGCGGTGTTTTGGTCAAACGCCTTAAGTTTCGTCAATCTCTTTGGGGTGGTAGGCGTAATCGGCGATTGCGTCCAACCCGAAAATCTTGCCCAAGTATTCCATACGCCTTTTTACACCGTTAAACCCGTTTAACGCTTTTTGAACTTGATAAAACTTTCGTTGCGGGAACGTACGCAAGATTCCCCGTTGACCTTGAAAAAGGCGTGGGCGCAACGTACTATTCCGCAAGCGGAAAAGAATATATTGATATGGGCACAGGCATAGGCGTTACCGCCTTTGGCGCGTGTGATGAAGAGTGGAAAAACGCGGTTATAAGCCAGTTAAACAAACTTTCGCACACTTCTAACCTTTACTACACCGAGCCTTGCGTTACCCTTGCTAAACTCTTAGCGGAAAAGACAGGGCTTAAAAAGACCTTCTTTGCTAACTCAGGCGCGGAAGCAAACGAGTGCGCTATCAAGGTTGCAAGAAAATACTATGAAGACAAGTGCGGTAAGCAAGGCGTTATAGTAACGCTTAAAAACAGTTTCCACGGCAGAACTCTCGCAACTCTTTCGGCAACGGGTCAAGATAAGTTCCACGAACTTTTCAATCCATTAGTTAGCGGTTTCGTTCACTCTACCGCAAACGATTTTGACGAATTAAAATCTATCTGCTCTGCTAATCCCGTTTCGGCTATTATGATTGAAATCGTTCAAGGCGAAGGCGGTGTTAACGCGCTTGATAAATCTTACGTTCAAAGCGTTTACAACTACTGCAAGGAAAACGATATTTTACTTATCGTTGACGAAGTTCAAACAGGTAACGGTAGAACGGGCGAGCTTTACGCGTTTATGGGCTACGATATTATGCCTGACGTTGTTACTACGGCTAAGGGCTTAGGCGGTGGCCTTCCTATCGGCGCATGTATGCTCGGCGAAAAGGTTAAAGACGTTTTAGGTTTCGGCACTCACGGTTCAACGTTCGGCGGTAACCCCGTTGCAGCGGCAGGTGCAATCAGTATTGTATCTCGCCTTACCGATGAGTTTTTGGCAAGCGTTAAAGAAAAAGGCGAATACTTAAAAACTAATCTTGAAAACGCCGATGGCGTTGAGAGTGTTAGCGGTCTTGGACTTATGCTTGGTATCAAAACTAAAAAACCGGTTAAAGAAGTTGTTAATTACTGCTTAGAAAACGGCGTTTTAGTTCTTACCGCTAAGGATAAGTTAAGATTACTACCCCCGCTCAACATTAAACAAGAAGAACTTGAAAAGGCGATTAGCGTTATTAAAAACGCATTGAAATAAGGTGTTATTATGAATTTTAAGAACAGGCATTTTTTAAAGCTTTTGGATTATACCCCCGAAGAAATTGAATATTTGTTAAACCTTTCCGCTGAACTTAAAGCTGAAAAGAAAGCAGGCGTTGACCAAAAGGTGTTCCGCGGTAAAAACGTTGCGCTCATATTTGAAAAAACGAGCACTCGTACTCGTTGCGCTTTTGAAGTTGCGGCGGCTGACCTTGGCATTCATCCAGTATACCTTGACCCACAAGGCTCTCA
>JAGCLN010000166.1 GCA_017646945.1 Clostridia bacterium
ACGCTTCAAGATATAATTACGCGTACACACACTATTTAAGTATAAATGACAAATCACCGTTTGTATTTACACAATCGTCAATTATTTTTGCAAAATCGTAAATTTTAGTCGATTTTTACCAAAAACGTAGACTTTGGCGAATTTTGTCATATTAATACAATAACATTTTATCAGTAATTGAAAAAAAAGTCAATAGAACTTATGTTAAATCTGTGTGAAAAGTTGCGATAATTTCCGCTATTTTAAGCCAATGTCCGCGTACGGCAAACTCTTGTTTTTAAATGACAAACATTGTGATAGTTTCGCGTTAAATTAGGTGATAAAATTTAATTTTTAGAATGTGTTTTGAAAATCAAAGCGAACAGATAACCGAAAACTATTGCGGAAGTAACGCCCGCCGATGCGCTTGCAAGCCCACCAGTTATCGCACCATACAAACCCGAGTTCGCGCCTTTGATTGCACCTTCTGCAAGCAAGTAGCCGAAACCGCTTATAGGAACGGTAGCGCCCGCGCCGGCAAAATCTACGATATATTCGTAAATTCCAAAAGATTGCAAGAATAGACCTGCAAGCAAGAAATACACTAAAATCTTACCCGAAGTAAGTTTAGTTTTATTTATGAAAAGTTGAGCAATCGTACATATTGCCCCACCTACGACAAACGCTTTTAAAAAGCCGTAAATAATTTCTATCATAAATTCTCCACGCAAACGGCGTGCGTTATACCAGGAATACTCTCGCCTTGACCAGAAGAAACCGTAGAGAGCAACGCGCCCGTTGCCAAAAATAATACTTTTTTAATCGTTTTCTGTTTTAACAGCGGAT
Source organism: Clostridia bacterium (assembly GCA_017646945.1). Taxonomy (GTDB): domain Bacteria; phylum Bacillota; class Clostridia; order Christensenellales; family Borkfalkiaceae; genus HGM11412. Next base: position 826 of record JAGCLN010000166.1, read on the forward strand.
AAACGTAGCTCGCAAACACTACTGCTCCACAACCCGCACCGCTTCCGCCCTGAAATTCATCTTCAACGGTATCGTAAATCGTTTCACCACAGTCGATATGGTTGAGTTTTACGTCAAAACCTTCGTCCTGAACTAATTTGTAAAAGATTTTACTACCAAGTAGACCTAAATCTCCCGTAACAATTAAGTCGTAATCGCCGGGGCAAGTGTTAGTGCCTTTAAAATGCCTAACGATAGTCGATGCGCAAGCCGGCGCCATCGCCGCGCCCATATTATTAACGTCGGTAACGCCGTAATCAACAACCTTGCCTATCGTTGCGGAAGTTATCTTGGGGAAATCGCCCTTTTCGTTAGATAAAACGAACGAACCAGCACCCGTTACCGTCCATTGCGATTGCGGTGGGCGTACAGAACCAAGTTCAAGCGGATATCTGTATTGTCGTTCCGCCGTTGAAAAATGACTTACCGTGCCTACAACCGCATTTTGAACGAAGTTTCCACTTATCGCCATTGAAGATACGATTAAACCTTCAACGATGGTAGAACAGGCGTTATATAACCCTAAAAACGGTATTTCAAAATCCCTTGCAGTAAAACTTGCGGATATTATTTGGTTTAGCAAGTCCACGCCTACGAAAAGGTCTAATTCTTTCTCCACTAAATTCGCCTTTTTTATCGCGCCTTTAACTGCGGTAGAAAGCATTTTACACTCGGCTTTTTCATAGGTAGTTTCCCCAAACCTATCATCGCTTAACGCCATATCAAAGTACTTACCCAAACTTCCGCTACACTCTTTATTTCCAACTATCGAATAGGCTGAAATTATTGACGGCGAATTTTCAAAATTAACGGTTTTATAGTCGTTTTTCATTGTTAAATAAACCCCTTTATATAATAGATTAAACCTATCGCAACGCTACCTAACGTACCAAAAACTATAATAGGCCCTGCTATTACGAACATTTTTGCAGCCAAGCCGTAGATAAAACCTTCACTCTTAAATTCCATAGCGGGCGAAACAACGGAATTTGCAAAACCCGTTATCGGCACGATTGAGCCACCACCGGCGTATTTGCCTATCTTATCATACACGCCAAGCCCCGTTAAAAACGAGCCTAAAAATATCATTACGATACTCGTTGCGCCTGCTAAAACGTCCCCATAAAGACCGAAGACGTAGATAAAGATATATCTAACGCCTTGACCTAAAAAACATATTAAACCACCCACCCAAAATGCGTGAAAAAGCGTTTTAAACTCATTAGTTTTAGGGCTGATTGAAGCTACGAAATCCAAATATGCTTTATTTGTATTTTCAGCGTTTTTTCCTGTCATTTTTACTCTCCTTTACAAGTATTTCTCTCGGCGTTACCTGCCGTTCTAACTCGCTTAAAAAATTTATCGTTTTCATAAAG
>JAGCLN010000167.1 GCA_017646945.1 Clostridia bacterium
GGTAGTTCCCCCTGCAAGCGTTGAAGAAGCAGAAAAGGTAGAAGTTCTTCGAGGACCTAACATTAAACCTTTCCCTGAAACTAAACCCTTAGATAACGAAATTGCAGTAACCGTTGGCTTAAAGGTTGGCGATAACATTACTACCTACCATATTATGCCTGCCGGTGCAAAGATTCTTCCTTACCGTTCAAATATCCCATTCCTTTCAAAATTCTGTTTCTCAGTAGTTGATGAAAAGTATAGCGAAAGAGCACTTGAACTTAAATCAAGCGTAATCGTTGGCGGTGATAACTACGGTCAAGGTTCTTCGCGTGAACACGCGGCGCTCGTTCCCTTATATCTTGGCGTTAAGGCGGTTATCGCAAAGAGTTTTGCTCGTATCCACGTTGCAAACCTTATAAACGCAGGTATTATTCCCTTAACTTTCAAGAACGCTAACGACTATGAAGAAATCAATCAAGGTGACTGCCTTGCGCTTGAAAACTTGTTTGAAGGTTTTGAAAAGGGCGTTATTAGTTTAAATAACAAAACAAGCGGTAAGTCGTACGAACTTTCTTGCTCGTTTACAGATAGACAAATTAGTATTTTAAAAGCAGGTGGCTTGCTTGCATACACGGGTAAGTCTTTATAATTAACACGGAGAACTATTATGGAAAAAATCAAAATGACCACACCGCTCGTTGAAATGGACGGCGATGAAATGACGAGAATTATTTGGCAAGAAATTAAAGACGAACTTATTCTTCCTTTTGTAGATTTAAAGACTGAATATTACGATTTAGGACTTCAAAATCGTGATGCTACTAACGATAAAGTTACCGTTGATTCGGCAAACGCTACTAAAAAGTACGGCGTAGCCGTAAAGTGCGCAACAATTACCCCCAACAAGCAAAGAATGAGCGAGTATAACCTTAAAGAAATGTGGAAAAGCCCTAACGGTACGATTAGAGCAATCTTAGACGGCACGGTATTTAGAGCACCTATCACACTTCCTATCATTAAGCCCGCGGTTAAAACTTGGGAAGCGCCTATCACTATTGCCCGCCACGCTTACGGCGACGTATATAAGGCAACTGAAATGCGCTTTCCAAAGGGTAAAGCTGAACTTGTTTTCACCGATGAAAACGGCGTTGAAACGAGAGAAACCGTTTACGAATTTGAGTGTGACGGCGTTTTACAAGGTCAATACAATAAAGATAGTTCAATCAAGTCTTTCGCGCGTTCGTGCTTTAACTATGCGGTAGCGCAAAAGCAAAGTTTATGGTTCTCTACCAAAGATACAATTTCTAAAAAGTACGACCAAACCTTTAAACTTATCTTTGAAGAAATTTACGAAAACGAGTACAAGGCAAAATTTGAAGAACTTGGCATTGAGTATTTCTACACTCTTATCGACGATGCCGTTGCAAGAGTAATCCGTAGCAAAGGTGGTTTCATTTGGGCGCTTAAAAACTATGATGGTGACGTTATGAGCGATATGGTTTCCACAGCGTTTGGCTCGCTTGCTATGATGACTTCGGTTTTAGTTTCGCCCGATGGCAACTTTGAATATGAAGCGGCTCACGGTACGGTTACTCGCCACTACTACAAGTACTTAAAAGGCGAAAAGACTTCTACTAACCCGATGGCTACTATTTACGCTTGGTCCGGCGCTTTAAGAAAGCGTGGCGAACTTGATAACCTTACTGACCTTGTGGATTTTGCCGATAAACTTGAAAAGGCTTGTATCGATACGCTTATGAGCGGTGTTATGACTAAGGATTTAACTTCGCTTACCGACGGTTCAGTTGAAGTTAAACCGGTACTCACTTCTGAGTTTATCAAAGAAATTAGAAACAACTTAGAAAAAGCGCTTTAAAGCATAAAAAAAGAACTCGCTGAATGCGAGTTCTTTTAATTTACTTTATTAGTCTGTAGTGTAGTTATCGAAGTAGCCTTGGATAAATACGATAGGCGTACCCTTATCGCCCGAACCCGCAGTCAAGTCGCAAAGCGAACCGATAAGGTCGGTAAGTCTACGGGGGGTAGTGCCTTCGCTTACCATGTTACCAACGAGATTATCTTCTTTTTGTTGAATTTTTTCATTGATTGCCTTTTTTAATTCTTCGCCTGATAAGTCAGCAAAGTCGTTATCGGCAAGGTATTTAAGTTTAAGTTCGTTAGGCGTACCTTCTAAACCCTTAGTGTAAGCGGGGGAAACAACGGGGTCAGCAAGTTCCCAAATTTTACCAACGGGGTCTTTAAACGCGCCGTCACCGTATACCATAACTTCAACGTTTTTACCAGTCTTTTCTAAAACGAGCGCTTGAATATCTTCAACTAATTGTTGGCAATCTCTTGGGAAGAGTTTAATAGTATCTTCAGTTGCCTTGTTTGAACCTAAAAGACCGTATTGTTCGTTGTAACCGCTACCGTTAACGCTTGCGTTTAAAATTTCATCCATACCGTAAACTTTTTCAGCGCCGGAATTGAGTAAAAGGCGTTTAGTTCTAAAACGAGTGTGGATATCGCAGTTAAGAACGTTCTTAGTGTATTTTAAGATAGCGCGGGGGTCGTTAGCGAAAATAATTTCACACTCAGCGCCTTGTTCGCGAATAAGTTCACCATAGTATTCAACGTAGTCAACGCCGGTGAAACGGTGCTTAGAATAGCCGAAGAGTTCACGGTATTTTTCAAGAGATAACACGTCTTTGAAAGGGTCAACGCCCTTTTCGTCAAGCATATCGAGTGAAACTAAGTGGTTACCAACTTCGTCTGACGGATATGAAAGCATTAAAACGATTTTCTTTGCGCCCTTTGCCATACCTTTTAAGCAAATTGAAAAACGGTTACGGCTTAAGATGGGGAAAATTACGCCAACGGTTTCGCCACCGAATTTTGCTTTAACGTCACAAGCGATATCGTCAACTGAAGCGTAGTTACCTTGCGCTCTTGCAACGATAGATTCGGTCATTGCGATAATATCACGGTCACGAACGGAAAACCCGTCTTCTTTAGCGGCATCGAGAATAGAATTTGTAACGATTTGAACTAAATCGTCCCCACTTCTAATAATCGGTGCGCGAACGCCTCTTGAAATGGTACCAACCATACGGCTCATAAAAGTATCTCCTTTGGTTTTCCGCTAAATAATTCTTACGGAAAACACACGTTATATTATAATGCAAACGGTATTGATTTGTAAATTATTTTAAAGCAAAAAGTTTATATTTTTTTATGAAATAAAAAAGAACGGACCTAAAATCCGTTCTTTTAAAATGATTAAATTACTCTTACTTTAATAACGCCGGCAATTTCGTTTAATGAAGCAACGATTTCATCGCTAACTTCGTTAACGTCTAAGATAGAATATGCGTAGTCGCCACGGCTTGCGTTGATAAAGTTTTCAATGTTAACGTGCTTTTCACCAAGTACGCCTGAGAATTGAGCAATCATATTAGCCTTGTTTAAGTGGCAAATGGTAATTCTGTGAGCGGTAGTCTTTGGAGAAGAACATCTCGGATAGTTAACGCTGTTGTTGATATTGCCGTTTTCAATATAATCTTTAAGTTCTTGAGCGGCCATTACAGCGCAGTTGTCTTCCGCTTCGGGGGTAGACGCGCCAAGGTGAGGAGTTAATACCACGCCTTCTTCGCCGATAAGTTCTTCACAGGGGAAGTCGCAAACGTATCTGCCAACCTTACCGTCTTTAATAGCGGATAAGATTGCTTGATTATCAACGAGTTCACCACGAGCGCAGTTGATAATAACAACGCCTTCTTTCATTTCGGCAATCTTGGTTGCGCTAATCATCTTGTCGTTATCCTTAGTGTAGGGAACGTGAATAGTAATGTAATCGCAAGACTTGTAAAGTTCGTCAATATCGTTAGTGATTTCAACCGCTCTTGATAAGTGAAGGGCGTTGTTTACTGAAAGGTAGGGGTCGTAACCTAAAACTTCCATGCCGAGCGCGATTGCGGAGTTAGCAACTTTATAACCGATTGCGCCAAGACCGATAACGCCGAGTTTCTTTCCTAAAATTTCTCTACCAACGAAAGCCTTTTTGCCTTTTTCAACTTGCTTGCCGATATTTTCCGTACCTTTTAAGGTTTTAACCCACTCGATTGCGGGAACGATTTTTCTCGAACCTAATAAAAGCGCGGATAAAACGAGTTCGTTTACTGCGTTTGCGTTAGCGCCGGGGGTATTGAAAACCACAACGCCTTTTTCCGCTAACTTATCGCAAGGAATATTGTTTACGCCTGCGCCCGCTCTCGCTACTGCGATAACGCTTTCGGGAAGGGCGTATTCGTGCATATCGAAACTTCTAACGATTGCGCCGATAGGAGCATCGCTTGCATCTTTAACTTCGTAATTTGCGCCGAGCACTTGTTGTACTAAAGGGCTAACGGGATTGAGTTTTAAAATATCCATTACTTATTCTCCATTTCAAATTTCTTCATAAATTCTATAAGAGCTTTTACACCTTCAACGGGCATAGCGTTATAGATACTTGCTCTCATACCGCCAACGAGTCTGTGACCTTTTAATGAAACGAAACCGTTTGCAGTTGCTTCTTTAACGAACTTAGCGTCAAGTTCTTCGCTACCGGTTACGAAAGGAACGTTCATGATAGAACGGTCTGCAACGTTAACGTAGTTTTTGTAGAGTGAAGAATTATCGATAAAGTCGTATAAAAGGCCTGCTTTATATTCGTTGATTTCTTGGATAGCTTTTACACCGCCAAGGTTTTTAAGCCAACGGAAAACGAGCATTGAAACGTAGATTGAAAAACACGGGGGAGTGTTGTACAAACTGTCGTTTTTAGCGTGGATAGCGTAGTTGAGCATAGTCGGGCAAGCGGGAAGCGCTTTACCGAGTAAGTATTTTTTAATAATAACGATAGTAACGCCTGCGGGAGCGATGTTCTTTTGCGCGCCTGCATAGATAACGCCAAACTTAGAAACGTCAACTTCTTCGCTTAAAATATTAGAACTCATATCTGCAACGAGAGGTGCTTTTGTAGTTGGGAATTTTGTAAATCTTGAACCGAAGATAGTGTTGTTTGAAGTTAAGTGAACGTAGTCTGCATCGCTACTAAATTCAATCTTATCAACGTCAGGAATATAAGTAAAGTTCTTATCCTTTGAAGATGCAACGATTTTTGCTTCGCCGTACTTTGCGCCTTCTTCTTGCGCTTTGCCTGCGAAGTTACCGGTAACGATGTAGTCCGCCTTACCGCTAGTCATAAGGTTTAAAGGAACTGCGGCAAATTGTTGTGACGCACCGCCTTGAACGAATAAAACGGCGTAATCTTCGGGAATATTCATAAGTTCGCGAAGAAGAGCGTTCGCTTCATCGTTAACAGCCATAAAGGTTTTAGTTCTATGGCTCATTTCGGTAATACTCATACCAGAATTGCCGTAATCGAGCATTTCTGCTTGGGCTTGTTTTAATACTTCAAGCGGGAGAGTTGATGGACCTGCCGAAAAATTGTATACTCTACTCATAATTTTCTCCTAAATTATCTATTAAGTAAAACGCTAAGTCGCGCTTATTTATTATTTAACGCTGAATAAAAGTTTAGCGTACGACGGGTACGGCCAGTACTTTTCATCAGTTAAGGTTTCAGCCTTGTCGGATGCCGACCTTAATTCTTCCATGCACTTTAACACGTTGTCTTTAATAAAGAAAGCAAGTTCTTTACTGTCGGTAATAGAATTTGATTTTTCAACGAGCGACGCAAGTTCTTCGGAAAGTTCAAACACCTTGTCGCTAAGCGAAGAAAGAGTGTTTCCAAGTTTAAGTTCAGTTTGAGCGTTGATGCCGGAATTTGCTTTTAATACGGCTGTGCCTAAAACGTCTTTCACGTAGTTATTGATTGCTGGGTAAATATTCTTCTTAGCCATGTCAATCATAGTGAGTGCTTCGATTTTAACTATTCTTGAATAGTTATCAAGCATAACTTTTTCAATCGCGTGAAGTTCGGTATAGGATAATACCTTGTGTTTTGCAAAGAGTTCAACGTTCTTATCAAGGGTGTAAGAAACAACCGCTTCTGGCGTGGTTTTAAGGTTTTTAAGCCCACGCGCGCTCGCTTCTTCAACCCACTCTGCCGAGTAGTTGTTGCCGTTAAAGATAATTCTTTCGTGATTCTTAACGGTATCGGCAACGATTTTGTGAACGGTTTGAGTGATATCGTTACTGTTTTCAAGTTCTTTAGCAAAAATATCCAAACTTTCTGCAACCGCGGTGTTTAAAACTACGTTGCAGTCGGCGATAGAATCGTTCGAGCCAACCATACGGAATTCAAACTTATTACCCGTAAAGGCTAAGGGCGAAGTTCTGTTTCTATCAGTCGCGTCCTTGGGAAGTGGCGGTAAAATCTTTGCGCCGAGTCTCATAACGGTTGTGCCACCGTGATAAGTGTCGTTATTGATAAACGCCTTTAACGCGCCGAGAAGGTCGTCACCTAAAAATACTGAAATAATCGCCGGCGGAGCTTCGTGCGCGCCTAAGCGGTGGTCGTTACCCGCGCTCGCTACCGATGCTCTTAAAATATCTTGATAATCGTCCGCCGCTTTTAATACTGCGGATAAGAAAAGTAAGAACTGTAAGTTTTCAGCAGGGGTTTCACCGGGGTCTAAAAGGTTAGTGCCGTCGTCTGTAACGAGTGACCAGTTGTTGTGTTTACCCGAACCGTTAACGCCCTTGAACGGCTTTTCCGCAAGAAGACAAACGAGGCCGTGGCGCTCGGCAATCTTCTTCATAAGTTCCATAGTGATTTGGTTATGGTCGGTTGCGGTGTTTACGAAAGAGAATACAGGCGCAAGTTCGTGTTGAGCGGGAGCGGCTTCGTTGTGTTCCGTTTTAGCAAGAACGCCGAGTTTCCAAAGTTCCCTGTTCAAACTTTCCATAAACGATTTAACTCTCGGCTTAATCGCGCCGAAGTAGTGGTCGCCAAGTTCTTGACCTTTGGGCGCGTTTGCGCCGAACAAAGTTCTACCTGTGAAAACTAAATCTTCACGCTTTAACGCCGTTTCTCTATCAATAAGGAAATATTCTTGTTCCGCGCCTACCGTTACGTGAACGCTCTTAACTTCTTCTTTGCCGAGTAAACGCAAAACTTTAACGGCTTTTTTGTTAAGGGTTTCAAGCGAGCGGATAAGCGGAGTTTTTTTATCGAGCGCTTCACCGCTGAACGAACAGAACGCGGTGGGAATACATAAAGTATTATCTTTAATGAAAGCGTAAGAAGACGGGTCCCAAGCGGTGTAGCCCCTTGCTTCAAACGTTTCACGAATACCGCCGTTGGGGAAAGAAGACGCGTCCGGCTCGCCCTTGATGAGCGCCTTTCCGCTAAATTCCATAATAATGCCACCGCCTTTCACGGGCGCGATGAAACTATCGTGCTTTTCAGCGGTAATTCCCGTCATAGGTTGGAACCAATGCGTATAGTGAGTTGCGCCTTTGGATATAGCCCAATCCTTCATAGCATCCGCTACTTCTTGGGCAACGGCAAAGTCGAGCGGTTCGTTTTCATTAACCGCTTTTTTAAGTGAACGATATACGTCTGGCGACAGAGCCGCTTTCATTGCCTTTTCGTTAAATACGTTTTCCGCAAAGATTTCGGGAATGTTCATAGTGTCCTCTTAAGTCAAATAAAAATTACTTTTTATTATAAATAAACTTTTTTTGTTTGTCAACGGAAATACAGGGGTAAACGGCGATTATATTAACTATTTTTTATGTAATAAAACTTTTCAAAAAACCATAGAAATAACTATGCGGTTTATATTTAACTTTCAACTCAAAGTCTTATCTGTCGTTTTGGCGGTTGTTTTCGGACTTGGTATCGTTATGAGCGTATGCTTTGTAAAAGCTTCTAAATCGAGCAGAGTTTTGACCGTTGTAATAGATGCTGGGCACGGCGGAATCGACGGTGGCGCATCGGGAGTTATAACGGGCGTAAAAGAAGCGGAAATCAACCTATTGGTCGCTAAATCGCTAAAAAACCTATATGAAACTAACGGCTATCAAGTGGTTATGACAAGGTGTGATAGCGATGGGCTTTACGGTACTACCGAGCCGGGTTTTAAAAAGCGTGATTTGGAAAAAAGAATTGAAATTATCAACTCGTCAAACGCCGATTTTTTAATATCTATTCACCTAAACACTTACTCGTCTAAAAGTCGCCGTGGCGCGCAGGCGTTTTTCAAAAAAGGCAACGCTTTGAGCGAAAGACTTGCAAAGCGTATCCAAGGCAGAATAAACGGGTTGGGTGTCGTGCCGAGAACGTACGATGCGCTCGGTGGCGACTATTATCTTTTGAACGAAAGCAAGATGCCGTCGGTAATAGTAGAGTGCGGGTTTTTATCAAGCCCCGAAGACGAAAAACTTTTGCTCAGCGAAGATTTTAGGCAAAAAATGGCTATGGCGATATTCGGCGGTAGCATAGACGCGATGCTCTTGTAGTATAAGTTCGCTTTTACCTTTTAGGTAAGGGCGATTTTTTGTTGAAATAATAGTTGTAAAGTATAAAAAATTATGCTATACTAAAACCGTATATGTTTAACTTAAGCGATAAACTTTCAAAAAATACGGCAAGGCAGTTAAGCCCCATCACTTTAGCCTTCGTTGGCGATGCCGTTTATACTCTTTTCGTAAGGGAAAAAATCGTGTTTGAAAACGACCTTAAAGGTGCGGAACTCAACCGCCGTACTTCATTAGAAGTAAAGGCGACTGCTCAGGCTAAGTTTATAGATAAAATTATGCACCTATTAACCGAAGAAGAGATTGAAATTTTCAAGCGCGCAAGAAACACTAAGAAGAACACTCGCGCAAAGTCGGCAACCGTATGCGAGTACAATAAGTCCACGGGTTTTGAAGCGTTAGTTGGGTACTTGTACGTAATAGGTGAGATTGACAGGTTGAATTTTTTACTAAACGCAGGAGATAACGATGAAGATAATAGGTAAAAACGCAGTAGCGGAACTTATAAAAACCGATAAAACGGTAGATAAAATTTTAGTTCAAAACGGTCTTCGTGACGATGAGTCGAGAAACTTAGTTAAGAACGCGAAAAACAGGGGTTACAAAGTTCAGTTTGCAGAAAAAGCCGTTCTTGATAAAGAGTGCGAATCAAAGCGCCACCAAGGTTTTATCGCTTACACTTCGGACTTTGTTTATACTGATTTTGACGAACTTGTTTCCGCTTTACAAGAAAACGAAAACGCTTTCTTGGTAGTGGCAGACGGGATTGAAGACCCGCATAATTTGGGCAGTATTATAAGGGTGTGCGAGTGCGCCGGCGTTAACGGTTTAGTTATCGGCAAGCATCGTAGCGCGCAAGTTACCGATAGCGTTATGAGAATAAGCGAAGGTAGCGCAAACCACCTTAAAATCGCAAGGGTTGTAAACATAAACTCGGCTATTGATAAGATTAAAAGCGCAGGGCTTTGGACTTTCGCTTTGGAACTTGGCGGTAGCGATATTTATAAAACCGATTTAAAAGGTAAACTTTGTTTAGTTATCGGCGGTGAAGATACCGGCGTTAACAAACTTACCAAAGAAAAGTGCGATGGAATAATCACTATTCCTATGAGTGGCAAGGTAAATTCGCTCAACGCGTCGGTTGCGCTCGGCGTGGGCGTATTTGAAGCTGTTCGCCAAAGAAAACAATAAGTCAAGGGAGAAAAAGATGGCATATCTTGCATTATACAGGCGTTTCCGCCCGAGCGGTTTTGAATCGGTAATCGGTCAAGATGCGATTGTAAAAACGCTAACTAATCAAATAATGACGGATAAGATAGGGCACGCGTACCTTTTTTGCGGAGCAAGGGGTACGGGTAAGACTTCCCTTGCAAAAATTTTCGCAAAGGCTGTTAACTGTTTAGAAAGCGTTAACGGTTCGCCTTGCGGTAAATGTTCGGTATGCAAGGCATTGCAAGACCCGTCTAACGTTGATATTATAGAAATGGACGCTGCGTCTAACAACAAAGTTGAAAACGTTAGAGATATAAGAGAAAGCGTTCAATATCCCCCCGTTTCAGGCAAGTATAAGGTTTATATTATAGACGAAGTTCATATGCTTACCACCGAAGCGTTCAACGCGCTTTTAAAAACGCTTGAAGAACCGCCAAAGCATGCAATCTTTATATTAGCAACAACCGAATCACATAAACTTCCCGCGACTATACTTTCGCGTTGTATGAGATTTGATTTTAAACTTATCCCCACTAAGAAAATAGCGGAACTTATCGCTAATATCTATGACGAAGTTGGCAAAACTTACGATATGGAAGCGGTTAACTTAATAGCAAAATCGGGTGAAGGTAGCGTTAGAGACGCGCTTTCCGTTGCCGACCTTTGCGTAAGTTACGGTCAAGGAAAACTGACTTATAGCGACGTTTTAACCGTTTTAGGCTCAACTGACCTTGGTAAGATTGACGGGCTTATTAAAGCGGTGTTCGAAGGGGATACGGGTAGCGTTTTAACTTTTACGGACGAACTTTCCACGCTTGGTAAATCGATAGGTCTTTTGTCAAAAGACGTGGTTAATTATTTAAGGGATATAACCGTTATAAAAACGGCTAAGAACGCCAAGGATATTCTTGCGCTTCCTGATGATAGGTATTTGGCAATGAAACAAGTTGCCGATATGGTTGACGGGCATAGAATACTAAGATGCAACGAAATTTTATCTTCTATTGAAACTTCGCTTAGATATTCAACTCAACCGAGAGCGGTGCTTGAAACCGCGCTCATAAAGGCAAGTATGCCTGACGTTGATTATAATATAGACGCACTTTTATCACGCATCAAAGTGCTTGAAGAAAAACTTGCAAACTTTGAATTAAACGGCGTTACCAAAACGGTCGTAGAAGAAAAAGTCGTTAAAAAGGTAGA
>JAGCLN010000168.1 GCA_017646945.1 Clostridia bacterium
GAGAGAATTAAGTTTTCCGTTCCAAGTTGCGCGTTCTGTTCTTATGAAACTTCTATAATGGCGATGTACCATTGTGGTTGCAACGTTATACCCGGCGCTATGAAGTATTTTGAAATGGAAGATTTATCCTGCCTAATGGCGCCAAGACCCGTTGCCTTTGTAACGGGCGATAAAGATTATCTTTTCCCCCTTCACGGCGTTGAAAAGTCGTATGCAACGGTTGAAAAGATTTATAAAAAGGCGGGAGCGGACGGTAAGTGCCGTTTAGTTCACACCGACCAAGGTCACCACTGGGATAAAGTGATTACTTGGAAAACTATTAAAGAAGAAGCTGAAAAACTCGGCTGGGAGGTATAAAATGAAATTATTATTTGGCGCGGATTTAGTTCCAACCCCGATTACTGAAAAAGCATTTATTGAAAAAGACCACAAAGCTGTTTGGGGTGATATTGATAAAATCGTAAAACAATACGATCGTTTTATCGTAAACGTTGAGTGCGCGCTTACTAACTATGAAGGCGCTATCAAAAAATTCGGTCCAAACATTAAAGCGAGCCCTCTTTGCGCTGATTCTATCAAAGATTTTGGCGTAACTGACGTTATGCTTGCAAACAATCACGTGTTTGACTTTGGTAAGCAAGGCTTAATCGATACTATGGAAGCGCTTGATAGAGTGGGTCTTCCTTACGCAGGCGTTGGTAAAGACAACGTTGATTGTAGAAAAATCTACCACATCGAGCAAGACGGTTTAAAGATTGCTATCGTTAACGTTTGCGAGCACGAATATTCTTACGCGCTTGCTAATAGAATGGGTGCAAACCCCTATGAACCTTTCCAAACCATGCGTGAAATTAGAGATGCGAAGAAAAATGCAGACCACGTTATCGTTGTATATCACGGTGGTAAAGAGCATTCCGGCTATCCTTCACCCAGACTTTTAGAACATATGAGAGAAATGATTTTAAACGGCGCGTCAGTTGTTCTTACTCAACACAGCCATTGTGTTGGTTGTTATGAAGAATATGAAGGCGGTCATATCGTATACGGTCAAGGTAACCTTAACTTCGTTGTTGATACCAAGCGCGATACTTGGAAGAAGAGCCTTCTCGTAGGCGTTGAAATTAACGGAAAAGACGTTAAACTCAATTTCCACCCCATCTACCAAACCGCAACCGGTATGGACGTTGCTACCGGCGATATCGAAAAAGATATTATGGACGGATTCTACGCTCGTAACGAAGAACTTAAAAACGGTAAGTGGGTAGCAGGTTGGGAAGCCTTCTGCAAAGAAGTTGAAGGTATGTATCGTTATATGATTAGTCCCGACTACGCCATTGACTTTAAAAACGAAGAACAAGGCAAGCAAGTGTTCGCTCACTTCCTTGATTGCGAAGCGCATTTAGACGTGTTTAAGCATTTGTTCCCGAGTTGGAATTTAGATAACGAGCTTTAAGCCGTTATAAACTTCGTTAGGCTGTGTTTACTGCCGTCAACCTATGACCCCAATGACCAACAAGGTCAATTGTGTCCATAGGCTTGCCGTCGAGCCTTGCCTAACTTGTTTCTAACAGCTTAAAATATTCAATCAAACTGACCAAAACAACATCCATATTTAATATAATAATTCAATATAAAAAAGGAGTTTTAAACATGAAGAAAATCGAAATTGTAGACGTTACGCTTAAAAAACTTAGTGAGGAACGCGAGGTTTCTCTACTTTTTCGTGAAAAAATGGCAATAGCCGTTAATGCAATGCAAATCGGTGCAAACGTTATAGAATTACCTGCGGTTAAAAATTCTCGTGAGGACGCTATTATTTATAAGTCTATCGTGCAAAACGTTCAAAATGCAATATTGTCAATTCCCGTGGGCTTTTCTAAAGAAAGCGTTGCATCCGCTTGGGAATGTATTAAACACGCTAAAAACCCACGCCTTCAAATATAACTTCCTATTTAAACTATTCAAAAGGAAAACGCATATCAC
>JAGCLN010000169.1 GCA_017646945.1 Clostridia bacterium
ATATTAAAAGTAAAAACTGAAATATAAACACATTGAAAAAGACTAACGAATTCGTTAGTCTTTTTCAATGTGTTTATATTTCAGTTTTTACTTTTAATATATTCGTCAGTTGCCTTTGCCGCAATCTTGCCTGCGCCCATTGCCGAGATTACTGTTGACGCGCCTGTAACCGCGTCACCACCCGCATAAACGCCTTCAATTGACGTAAGTCCGTCTTCGTTTACAACGATTCCGCCCCACTTGTTAACTTCAAGACCTTTGGTCGTTTGTTTAATGAGCGGGTTGGGTGAAGTACCTATTGACATAACCACCGTATCCGCTTCGATTTCAAACTCGCTATTAGGGATTGCAACTGGTCTTCTACGGCCTTTTTCATCAGGTTCGGAAAGTTCCATCTTAATACACTTAACGCCCGTTACAAAGCCGTTTTTCGGGTCTCTTCTATCGTCGGGGTTATTGTAGCCGAGAATTTCAACGGGGTTGGTTAAAAGGTTAAATTCAATGCCTTCTTCAATGGCGTTTTCAACTTCTTCGCGCCTTGCGGGAAGTTCGTTCATTGAACGGCGGTAAACGATAGTAACTTTTTCAGCGCCAAGTCTTAATGCTGTACGAGCCGCGTCCATAGCAACGTTACCACCGCCAACTACTATTACCTTACCGCCTTTCATTATAGGCGTGGTCGCGTTGGTTCTATACGCTTTCATAAGGTTGCTTCTCGTTAAGAATTCGTTAGCCGAATAAACGCCTTTTAAAGATTCGCCGGGAATCTTCATAAAGTTGGGAAGACCAGCGCCCGAACCTACGAAAACTGCTTCGTAACCGTCTTCAAAGAGTTCGTCAATATTAATAGTTCTACCGATAACAACGTTGGTTTCAAACTTAACGCCAAGCGCTTTAAGTTTATCAACTTCGTCTTTTACAATTTGTTTGGGAAGTCTAAATTCAGGGATACCGTAGATAAGTACGCCACCTTCGGTGTGGAATGCTTCAAACACGGTAACGTCATAACCCATTTTAATAAGGTCGCCCGCGTAGGTTAAACCTGACGGACCAGAACCTACTACCGCAACTTTGTGGCCGTTCTTTTCTTCCTTTTGGTAGTCGCAAGTAAGCGCGTTATCCGCAACGTATCTTTCAAGTCTACCGATGCCAACGGGCTCGCCTTTAATCGCTCTAACGCATTTTGCTTCGCATTGAGTTTCTTGTGGGCAAACTCTACCGCAAACGGCGGGAAGAGAACTCGTTTTTGAAATAACTGCGTAAGCGCCTGCGATATCGTCTTCTTTAATCTTCTTAATAAATCCGGGAATATCAACGTTAACAGGGCAACCTTGAACGCAAGTGGGGTTTTTACATTCTAAGCATCTATTTGCTTCGTCCATAGCAAGTTCTTTGGTGTAACCAAGCGCAACTTCTTTAAAGTTTTTACCGCGCTCGATAGGGTCTTGCATAGGCATTTCGTTCTTTTTAAGGCTCATATTGAATTTTGCCATATTATTTTACCCCCTTGAATAAATTGCAAGCGTCTTCGTAAGCGTGGCGCTCAAAGTCTTTGTACATAACGCCCCTTGCCATCGCTTCGTCAAAATCTACTTCGTAGCCGTTGAAATCGGGGCCGTCAACGCAAGCAAACTTAGTAACTCTTTCACCGTTTTGAATAAGGGTAAGTCTACAACCACCGCACATACCCGTGCCGTCAATCATAATAGGGTTCATTGAAACTTCGCAAGGAATACCGCTCGGTTTAACCGCAGAAACAACGAACTTCATCATAATGAGTGGTCCGATAGTGATAACCTTGTCGAATTTCTTGCCGTTATTAAACATTTCGTTAATAGGCGCGCAAACGTTACCTTGGGTACCGTAACTACCGTCGTCAGTCATAACGATAAGTTCGTCGGAACAAGCCTTGAATTCGTCTTCTAAAATAAGAAGGTCTTTACTTCTAAACCCGATAACGCTCGTAACGGAAACGCCACGGCGTTTAAGTTCTTCAGCAATAGGAAGCGCGATTGCACAGCCAACGCCACCGCCAACGATTAAAACGTTTTTAACGCCGTCAAGGTCGGTAGGTTTGCCGAGAGGACCGCAAAAATCTTGAATGTATTCGCCTTCGTTTTTAAGCGAAAGTTTATAAGTGGTTGCGCCAACCGTTTGGAAAATAATACGGATAGTACCTTTTTCGCGGTCGTAACCTGCAACGGTTAAGGGGATTCTTTCCCCGTCTTCGTCAACCCTTAAAATGATAAATTGACCGGGTTGCGCTTTCTTAGCAACTAACGGCGCTTTAATATCCATTAAAGTAACCGTGGGATTTAAAACCTTTTTATAAGCGATTTCAATCATAAACAATTCCTTAGAAAATATATTTTCATTTATTATAACACATTTAAAAACTTATTTACAAGTAATAATTATATATTTGTTAAAATAGTATTGACATATAAAATTGAACTTGACAAAAACGGCAGTATTTAGTAAAATACTATTATCTATTTCTCTACAAAAGGAGTTTTTTATGAAAATTGCAATCTCGGCAGATAGCGTTTTAGACTTAACGCCTGCTTTACTTAAAGAATTTGATATAAAGGTTGTCCCCTTGGGTATCGTTTTAGGCGGGGAAGATTATCTTGACGACGGCACTATTACCCCGGCGGATATTTTTAAATACGTTGAAGAAAACAAAATTCTTCCCAAAACAAACGCCGCAAATACCGCTCTTTATACCGAGCGTTTCCAAGCGATATTAGACGAAGGCTACGATTACGTTATCCACTTTAACATTTCCGCTCAAATGAGCGCTACTCATAATAACGCAGTTGAAGCGTCCAAGCAATTCGGCGGTAAGGTTATCGTTATCGATAGTAAGTCTTTATCAACCGGCGTAGGTATTCAAGCAATTTACGCTAGAAAACTTACCGAAACTGAAACTGACGTTAACGTTATAGTTGAAAAAATTAAAAATAGAATTCCCGCCGTTCAAGCAAGTTTCATTATCGAAAAACTTGATTACCTTCACAAGGGTGGCAGATGTTCTTCAACCGCTTTCTTATTCGGTAAAGCGGCAGGTATTCGTCCCCAAATCGTGGTAACTGACGGTAAGATGCACAGCGGTAAAAAATATATCGGAAGAAACATGCCCGCCCTTATCAAAAAATATTGTAAAGACGTGCTTAATGAGTTCAACACCCCCGATAAATCAATTTGTTTCATAACTTATAGTTCCGCAACTGAAGAAATGATTTCCGCCGCACGTGAAGCGATTGCAGACGTTGGCTTTGAAACAATTTACGAAACTACCGCCGGTTGCACTATCACATCTCACTGTGGCGAACATACTTTAGGCATTTTATATTACAACGACGGAATTTAATCCCTTATAAACTTCGCAATACGGCGTTAACTGTCAAGCCTTTGCGACCGCAATAACCAACAAGTTTAATTGCGCCCGACAAAGTCTTGCCGAGCCTTGTTCTGCTTGCTTCTAAGGTCTTAAATTAATTC
>JAGCLN010000170.1 GCA_017646945.1 Clostridia bacterium
AAGCGCGATTGAAAAATTTAGCGTTTACGAAGAAAAGAAGTCGTACGCAAAACCCAAGCTACTTGATTTTAAAACCAAGAAACTTTATTTGGAGTTAAAGGGTTTGGGTTACGGAAAAGAACTTTCTTTCGAGCAAGTTGTGAAGGGCGTTTGCTTATATAGTAAAGCGCAGGCGTTTAATCAAACGTTAGAAGATATTAAAGTAAGGCTTTCATCTCACTTTAAAATTAAGTTTACCAAAGAGCAAATTACTACGTTGTTTGCTTTTGTGAAAGCAAGTAACGATGCCGGCGTTGAAGAAAGTAGTTACGTAAAAGAGTTTATCGCTTGCAAAGAAACAATCTATAACGCGATAAACGAGTGCGGTTGCGATTTAGATTATTCGCTTTCAGATTTATTAAAAACTTTCATTAAAGCGGACGTATTACAAAGGCTTAAAAAAGATGTAAAATTCTTTGTTGAAGTTAGCGGATTTTGCTTTGATGGCGATGATGAAGTTGAACTTGCAAAAGCGATATATTTAGCAGGTGAAATTGTTAAATGTGGGGCTATAGGTCAAAATGTTGAAGAAATTATTGAAAAGGCTACCGCAATATATACCGCAGGCAAGAGCATTTCACCCGCGCTTATTAAAGTTAAAAACTTACTTTTAGACTTTGCTAATACTTGCTATAAAAACTACTATACGATCAAGTATGATAAGTGTACGGTGGGCGAACTTTCAGTAATTATTAAAGAAGGTCAAGATAGAAGTTTATTAAGCGCTGTTTGCGAATACTTAAAGATAATCAAAGCCGATAACGGCGTATGTTCGTTAGAACGTTTCTTTAGGCCGTTCGAAACGGGAATTAGACAAAGAGAAGGATATTCCTTTAAAGAAATCTTAGAACTTTCAGTTAATTTCTTAGCGGTTGAATATAAGAAAGCCACTATGGGTGGACTTAGAAACGGTTTAGGCGATAAAATTTCTCACGAGTTTGATAACTGGAAGAACGCATATTCTCAAATTGACAGGGCAACGCTTTCAATTATAGAAAGTCAATGCATGGCTAAAATAGACTGCAACGACCAAGATTTTAACTTCCTTAAAGCAGAAAAGCAGTCGGGCGTAACGCTTAGGCGATTCTTTAAAGATTACGCAAAGGCAATACTCAAACTTAAAAAGTGTTTTATACTTTCTCCCTCAACGGCAAGCGTATTTTTTACTAAAGACGACTACGCTGATTTTGATATAGTTATAGTTGATGAAGCAAGTCAGTTAGAACCTACCGCAATATTGCCTATCTTATTTAGGGCAAAACAAGTGGTTCTAGTTGGCGATGAGTGGCAAATGCCACCTATTAAGCATTTCTCGGCTCGAACAGAAAAGAGAATTTACGATAGCGATGGCGAGGTTAAAATCTTAAGCCCCAACACTTCCGTTCTTGGCTTAGCGTTAGATAATTGCGCTTTCCCTGTTGAACAGTTAGCGTGCCATTATAGAAGTAAAACCGAATCGCTGATAACCTTCTCGCAAGAAAGATTCTATCCAAATATGAAAACTTTCCCTGCAAGAGTGCCTAAGGCTGACGGATTAGGGTTTAAAGACGTTTACGTTCAAGACGGCCGTTGCGAAGGCGGTGTAAACGAGTTGGAAGCGGCTCAGGTTGTTGAAGAACTTAGGTTGCATTTTGATAAATACTACGATGAAAAAGAATGTTCTCTTGGTGGGCACTCAATCGGCGTTGTTGCTTTTGGTAAAGAGCAAAAAGACGAGATTGAAAGCTTAGTTGCAAAGGATAAAGAACTTTCTAAGAAGATTCAAAAGGCAATAGATAAGTTTGACGACTTGCCTGAAAAGTTAATATTCTTTAAAACTATAGAGACTGTTCAAGGTCAAGAAGCAGAACACCTTATACTTTCACTTACCTACGGTAGAGGCAAAACGGGTAAGATAGTTCAATCTTTCGGCGAACTCAACCGTGGTTTTAATGAAGATAAGTTAGGTCAATGCATTTTCAACGTTGCAGTTACGAGAGCAAAGAGTTCAGTTACCGTTATTCACTCTGTATTAGCGGAAGAAATTACGCTTGAAAGCGTTGCGTTTATCGGTAAATATTTATCAATCGTTGATAGGTTTGGTAAAGAGAATAAGGACCAATGGGTTGGTAAATCCATTGATGAAGCAAGCGGATATATTAAACAAATTGCAAACTTTATCGTTGAAAACGGCGTTAGCGCGGATAGAGTTGTTATCGACTACGGCGTTAACGAAACTTCGGTTAAGATACCTATTGCAATACTTTCTGAAGATATGACGCAAGCGGAACTTGGCCTATGGTGTGAAAAGCCGTTAGCAGTAAACACCAACTATTTTGATTACAACGTTAGGTACGTTGAAAGCTTGAAAGATAGGGGCTGGATAATTCACAAAACGTTTATTCACGATTGGGTTGACAACAATCAATCGGAAAAAGAATCGCTTGCAAAAGCAATAAAAAAATACGTAAAAATAACAAATAAAGAGGTGCAAAATGGCTGATAAAGAAACAAGATTTAGATCGGAATCATTATCTATCTTACAAGACGAAATTAAAGCGGAACACGACCAAATGCAAAAAGAAAGACTTGCAAGAGAAAAAGAACAAAGTAAAATTGATTTTAGCGAAAAGCAAAATCAACTTCTCAATCAACTTATAAGTCTTGAACAAGAATACGGTAGCGATTATTATTTGGTTGAGTTGCTTTCGTCCTTCTATGAAGTATCCGTTGAAATGGAAAACGTTATGAAGTCAATGGAATCTGTTAATATGGCGATGGAATGCGTTAGTGAAGCATTAAATTTCTTAGACGCGAGCGTTCAATTTGACCAAAAGTTGATGGAACAATCTAACCAACAAAGTTATTCCCTTCGTTCACGCATTAAACTTAAGAGACAAATGCGTAAAACAAGGAAAAACAATATCGGTAGAATGAAAGCTATGGTTAACGGTCTTACCTTTAAGTATAGAATGATGGAAGATATGGTTGAATCTTTAAAGAAGTTCGCAGGTACTATGAGCGCTAACTTTAAAAAGGTGAACAAGAAGAAAAAATCAAACGTTCCAAGCGCTGCTCCTTCCGAAGCGCAAAGAAGAATTGCTCAAAGAAGGGCAGAACTCAATGCAAATTCTACGCCTGCAGCCGCTTCTGCGCCAAGCGCGGGTTCTGCGGGTAAGTATGATGACCTTTTATAATTTAATTACGGAGAAAGTAAGATGAGTGGTATAGGTAGAAAAGGCTCGGAAAACACAACTTCTAAGGAAAAAACGTTAGAACAGTTAATTCAAGAGTTCGATGACGCAATGGCGAAAATCAGGGGCTTAATAGGTAATCGTAAAGATAAAAACCAAATGACGCCTGAAGAAAAGAGAACGCTTCGCTCGGAATATAATTTAGCGGCTAAAATTTCGAAGAAAATTTACGAGCGCGCTGAAAATGACGATGAGCTTGAAAAGAAGTTTAAAGATTTACACAAGCGTTGTTTAGATAAGGCTGAAAGCTACGGCTCTATAATGAAAAGGGAAACCCCCAAGACT
>JAGCLN010000171.1 GCA_017646945.1 Clostridia bacterium
ACAATGGTCAGTTCCATAAAGGTCGTTATCAATGGTCTTGGGAACGCCGATAACGTTCATTTCGTAACCTGATTTAGCCATGTACTTGCTGATTTTGTTACAAGTATCCATACTGTCGTTACCACCGTTGTAGAAGAAGTAACGAACGTTGTATTTTTTGAATACTTCTAAAAGTCTTTTATAATCGGTATCGTCAACCGATGCGTCCTTGAGTTTATATCTTACCGAACCCAAAGCAGAAGACGGGGTGTTCTTCAAAAGATAAAGTTCTTCGATATCTTCCTTAGAAATATCGTAGAATTCTTCGTTGAGAATTCCCCTAATGCCGTGTGCTGCACCGTAAACTTCGGTAATCATATCATTTTGCAAGCCTTCGATAAAAACACCTGCGGCACTTGCGTTAATAACTGAAGTTGGTCCACCTGATTGCGCAAACATCAATGCGCCGTTCAATCCTTTCATAATTTTTCTCCTTTATGTAATTCTATATTTTTTATTGATTTAACGTATGCGCTATATCGTATAAGCGCTTATCAAATTTCTTTTCACACTTTCCTATTTCCGAGAAAGGTACGGTTATAACCCTGTTATCTTTTATACCGATAGCACAACTATCACAATCGTTTTTCAAAAGTTCAACCGCTTTATAACCAAAACGCGCTGCTAAAACACGGTCTGCCATGTTCGGTGAACCACCGCGTTGGATATAGCCAAAGTTATTTACTTTCACGGTAATACCACTCTTATTCCCTATATATTCAGCGATTTCGTCGCGATTGCCTGCACCTTCTGCTAAGATAATCATATTTGACGTTTTACCACGAAGATAACTCTTTTTTATCGACGATGCTATTTTATCAAGGTCGTACGGAATTTCGGGAACGAGAATATATTCAGCACCGCCGGCAACACCTGCATAAAGCGCTATATCACCGCAATTTCTGCCCATAACTTCTAATAGCCCTACTCTATCGTGAGAGTGAAGAGTGTCACGAAGATTGTTTATCGCCCACAACACGGTATTAACTGCCGTATCGAAACCTACCGTATAATCGGTATACGCAAGGTCGTTATCAATCGTGCCCGGGATACCCATTACTTTAATTCCAAAGTTATCAGAAAGGTCCTTTGCACCACGAAGCGTTCCGTCTCCGCCGATAACGACGAGCCCTTCAATACCGTAAGCAGAGAGCGCTTCCGCCGCCTGGCGCTGAACTTCAACGTCCTTAAAATCAGAACATCTTGCGGTGTTTAAGAAAGTACCGCCTTTATGAATCATGTTTGAAACCGAACGGGATTCAAGTCTTCTTATTTCACCCTTAACAAGACCTGCATAGCCCCTTTCTACACCATATATATCCATTTTATTAGCGAGCGCTGCTCTAACTACCGCTCTTATACAAGCATTCATGCCCGGAGCATCGCCACCGCTGGTTAAAACTGCTATTCTATCCATTTTCTCTCCTTGGTTTATACGCGCTTTTTAATCGTTTTATCCATTATACAACAAAACTCGTTTATTTTCTTTA
>JAGCLN010000172.1 GCA_017646945.1 Clostridia bacterium
AGTAATACGATGATTTAGGTGTTCTTTTTTGAGTTTCATAATCAATATATATAAGCCCAAACCTTGCTCGGTAACCGCACGCCCACTCAAAATTATCGCAAAAACTCCAGTAGAAATAACCGCCAACGTCAACCCCGTCTTCACACGCTTTTTTAAGCGCGCCAAGATACGCTTGCATATAGTCGATACGCGCGGTATCTCTAACCTTGCCTTTTTTGTTAACGACTTCCGTCATAGAACAGCCGTTTTCGGTAATAAAGATGGGTAGTTTATAGCGTTCGTATAAAAACTTTGCGCCGTAGTATAAACTTTCGGGCATAAATTCCCAACCGATATCGGTAACGGCGTTGCCTATCTTGTTTGGAAGAAGTTGGTTTTTACCGCTTTTGCCAACGTGATAACCGGTATAGATATTATGACCTATAAAGTCGGTAGGTTGAGAAATAAGCGCAAGGTCGCCATCTTTAATTTCGGGTAAAATATCTTTAAACTTTTCGTAATATTCTTTAGGGTAGTCGCCAAGATAAATCGGGTCGCAATAAATAGACACGTTTTCACTCGGGCTATTATCGTCAAGCGCAAAGAAGCAATCTTTTGCAAGGGCTATATCTTCATCGCAATCGGTTGTAGGGCAAGCCACCCAGCTTGAAGTAGAAATACCGATTATAGCGCCTTTAACGTTTTCTCTTAAAACTTTAACGATAACGCCGTGTGATACGAGCATATTGTGAATAACCGTTAAAGTATCTTTTTTATCAAGTTTAAGCCCCGGTGCGTGCCTGCCGTAAACGTGGCCGTTGCTAATGAACGAAAACGGCTCGTTAAAGGTTATAAAACGCTTAACTCTATCACCAAAACTCGTGGCTACGATTTTAGCGTAATTTTCAAAAAAAGATACGATAAGTTCACGGTTTAAAAATCCGCCTTTATCTTGAATATGGATAGGTAAATCCCAATGATATAAAGTAACGTACGGGGTAATATTGTAAGATAAGCAAAGATTTATAACTTTGTTATAAAACTCAACGCCTTTTTCGTTAACAGTCCCGTTCTCATTTATAATTCTCGTCATAGAAAGCGAGAAGCGATAGGCGGTTACTTTAAGTTTTTTCATAAGCAAAAGGTCTTGCTCGTAACGGTGGTAAAAATCACACGCCACGTCACCGTTTTGCCCGTCAATTATTGCGTTTGGAACGTGCGAAAACCTATCCCAAACGCTGAGCGTTTTTCCGTCTTCGTTATAACCGCCTTCTATTTGGTATGATGCGGTTGCGGTTCCCCACACAAAATCTTTTTTAAAAGCCATAAATTACTCCGTAACTTTGTTATACGATTAAATTATATCACACAATTAACCTAAAATCAATCGTGCGTTTAGATGCTTAATAGAACGATTGCAACTATCGCGCAAGCAACGCCGATTATCATTTTTGCGTTCGGCATATCTTTATCAATTATTGAGTTTACAAGCATTGATAAGAATATAGTAGTTCCGTTAATGATAGGCGCC
>JAGCLN010000010.1 GCA_017646945.1 Clostridia bacterium
AGCCCCATGCGATAATTTTCTATCCCGAACCATTTAAAGATGAAGCCGTTGCTCACTACTATTATGCCTGAGACAACGGAAAACCCGATTAGAAGAAATATTATCAATGCTTTCACGCGGGCGTACTGCTTAGCCTTGCGTTGATACTCTTTTTCTTCCTTCTCGGTCATCTTAAAAAGATTACCCATTATAACACTACCTCAAACTGCTCGTCAGCGGTTAAGTCAACCACCTTGCAGTCGTTCATATAAGTACACTCTGGAAGAATAATCATAGCGCAAAGTTCGTCTTTCTTCTTAGGAAGAGGCGCTAAGTGCCAAACGCAAGCGTTCATCTTGATAAGTGTGTTTTTAGGCACGATAAACGCCTTAGTTTCATCGGTGATAGGCTTGCCTGCGGAAGGCTGGGCAACGTGAAGAATCATATCGTCGTTAAGCGGAAGAATAAGTTCACAAGTCGTGGTATGATATTCAATTTGAGTAATCACCATTTTCTCTGGTTTTTTAACGAGTATAGGTGAAAACCCAACGTTACCACATTCGTTAGCAAGAACTCTATCAGGGAAAAATCTGTGAATTTCACCGCATAATGCGTAACCGTCAGGATTAGCCATTGAATAATATTCGCCGTAAGGCGCAAATGCTTTTTTAGTTAAAGGTTGTGCTTTAATTGTTTTCATGAATATCTCCTTTATTATTTATCACGTAAATTGTAACACAATTTAATCGATTGTTCAATACGTTTTTTCGTTTCCGTTTATAAACTCTCTAAAAACTCGCGAAGTTTCTTCGCTATAATTTTATGCCCAGCGTCGTTAAAGTGAAGCCCGTCGGAAGTATAGGTTTCCTTGTCGCTCAAAACGGTGGGGTCAATGCCTAAGTTTTCATACATATCAAAGGTGGGAATATCGAAAACCTTAGCCGTTTGCTTAATGATTTTTACGTATTCTATAACGGGCAAAGCATCTTCTCTTTTTTGCTCTCTATTAGACGGCTTGCTTCCGTCAATGCCATAATAATTAAGCCTTGCAGGTGTTAAAAACGCAATTGTTTTATCGGCAAAATTTGTTTTTAAATAGTTCATTAAAAACCAAACTCCACCGTAAAAAGTTGCCGGCGTTTTATCGCCAAACTGCCCTATAGGCGCATCTCCGTGCAAATAATCGTTGATTCCACCGTATACGACAACGATATCAGCATCTTTAAAAACGTTGTAAACTCTACCGCAAAAACAAAGGTCGTGGCGGGGCTTTTCACTCGGTTTTTGTTGATGAGCAATCCTTGTTCCACCTATGCCGTAATTGTAAACTTTATCTAGATTACACTCGCGCTTTAACACGTTGTCGTAGCGGTTTTTTTCAACGTTTTTAACACCAACGCCTTCAGTAATACTATCGCCTAAAAAGGCTATCTTTTTTCCTTCTAATTTCATACTATTCCCTTTATAAATTACTACGTACTTATAACTTATTTAAAACGTTATAAGCATTAACTCCTCTTAAACGTAACGTCGGTTTTATTTTTGCTTAATTTTTAAGCAAGAATTGACCGAAAGTTTAAAAGTTAAATCTTTAGTTGTTAAAATCTTTTCACCGCTGTGCGACTCATCTAAAAGATAAACGTCATACTCCCCGTCGCACCCAAAATCCAACTTAAACTCGATATCTTCGCTCTCATCGTTATCCGAATAATGAGTAACGAGCGCAGTTACCTTTCCGTTACTATCAACTCCGCAAAGAGTGTAAAGGTCTTCAATGGAACTTTCTTCTCTAACTTCATACTCTAAATCGTAAAATTCGCCGTACCATTTAAACGGAGTATAACCTTTTAGCGGACGATAAGTGTAAAAATCAAACAAACCGTTGAATACGCTAGGGCGCGTATCGTAATACATTAACATGTCAAGCGGTTCTTTTTGGCAAGCAATCATTATTGCCGATA
>JAGCLN010000173.1 GCA_017646945.1 Clostridia bacterium
GGCGTTTACAAAGCATCTTCAATTAAGGTTGCCGAAGCGGCTAAGGTTATTGAAAATAGCCAACGCGATATCAATATTGCATTCATGAACGAATTGTCTATAATCTTCAACAAAATGGGTATAGACACGAAGTCGGTATTGGCGGCGGCGGGAACAAAATGGAATTTTTTAAAGTTCTTTCCTGGTTTAGTGGGTGGGCATTGTATAGGTGTTGACCCGTATTATTTAACTTATAAAGCAGAACAATTAGGTTATCATAGCCAAATTATTTTAGCAGGAAGAAGAATTAATGACGATATGGGTAAATATGTTGCCGAAAATATCGTAAAAAATCTTATTCGCGCAGATAAAGCTGTTAAAAACGCTAAGGTCGCAATTTTAGGTTTTACCTTTAAAGAAAATTGTCCTGACACGAGAAATACTAAAGTTATTGATATTGTAAAAGAGCTTCGTGAATATGGCATTGAGCCTATTGTTGCAGATCCACAAGCAGATAGTAACGAAGCAAAAAGACTTTATGGGATTGATTTTGCTTTAATTGATGAAATTAAAGATGTAGATGCGGTTGTGTTAACCGTTTCGCATGACATTTTTGCTAATCTTTCCATGTCTGATATCGATAAGTTCTTTGGAAAAGGAAAGAAAGTTTTATTAGACGTAAAAGGAATATTAAACAGAGAAGAATACGAAAAAGCAGGGTACGATTACTGGAGATTGTAAATAAATGAACGCAGCGGCAATAATTTTATGCGCTGGCAAAGGCACGCGCATGGGTGATGACACCAAGAATAAAGTTTGTTTTGACTTGGCTGGAGTTCCCACCATTAAAAGAATAATAGGCAACATGAAAGATGCTGGCGTTAATCGTTTTGTAATCGTTGTAGGTCATAATGCTTACTCGGTTATGGATACGCTTGATGGTGAAGAAGGGGTTGTTTATGCGTATCAAAAAGAACAAAAGGGTACAGGCCACGCTGCGCTTTGTGGACTTAAAGCCCTTCAATCGATAGGTTATAGTGGCGCTGTTATAATTTCAATGGGCGATAAGATTATTTCAACACGAGTAATCAGTAATCTTTTAGAAAAGTCAAAAACAAGCAAAGCGGTGTGGAGCGTTCAGCCGTTATTAGCAAATTACAACGGCGGTAGAGTTGTTACGATTGACGATAAACCGTTTGGTGTTGTTGAGTTTGCCGATGCTGCATTATTAAAACTTGGCGAAGTAGAAGTTGATAATTACGAGAAAACGTTAAAAGATATAAAGTTGAATGCTAAAAAAGCTGAAAAAGTTCTTATTAAGGCGCAAAAAGGAAAACCGTGTTCAACAGTTACGTTATGCGGTAGAACTTTTACTGCGGACGAAGTGTTGTATTCAAAATATGCAAATGCAGGTTTATACTGTTTTGATTTAAATAGAGCAGTTGAGATTATATCAGGTCTTGGTAATAATAACGCGCAGGGTGAAGTTTACATAACTGATGCGCTTGAAAAGTTTGCTCAAGATGGTGAAGCTGTTATAAATGAAGTTCTTGCAAAAGAAGATATGCTCACTTATAGCACTAAGGTGGAATTGAGAGAGATAAGTAAGTCTTTTATGAGATGCGCTTCACAAATTATAAGCGATATAAACCTCAAAAAAGAAGACGAGTTCTTTGTTAATTTATACAGCGATAATTTTGAAAATCAAAAGAAAAGATACGTTGAGTTATTACAATTATTTATTTCAAAATACGGTGATGAAAAGGTTGTAATTACTCGTTCCCCAGGAAGAGTTAATTTAATGGGTAGACATATTGACCATCGTGGTGGCGGAATAAACGTTATGGCAACGGATAAAGA
>JAGCLN010000174.1 GCA_017646945.1 Clostridia bacterium
CAGCGTTATTGACGAGCAAAAAATTATTGAAATTCAAATGGAATCTGAACTTCAATCCTGCTTTGATTACGCTATCACTTTAATATCGGCAACGGTGAAAACCGAGAGAGAAATAGCCGAGCGTTTAGTAAGAAAAGGATACTTGCCCGAAATTTGCAAAAGCGCGGTTGAAAAGTTAAAATCTTACGGTTATATCGATGACGGCGACTACGCTAAAAGGTTTGTTTCAAGCCACTCAAAAACCAAAGGAAAACGCCTTATAGGTTTACAACTAAGGCAAAAAGGCGTTAGTGCAGACGAGATTGAAAACGCATTGTCAAGCATTGAAAATCAAAGTGAAACTGCTAAGAAAGTGGCGGAAAAATATTTGAAAAACAAGCAGATTGACAGTAAGATTTTGCAAAAGTGCTATAAGTACCTTTTATCTAAGGGTTTTGATTATGACGATGCAAAATCGGCAATTTCAGCATATAGCGAAGAAATTTAAAATATAATAGTTAAACGGCAATTTTAATAAAAATTGTCGTTTTTTTATTTCGCTCTCGCGTAAGTTGCGCGTGCATTTTGCTTGATTTATAAAAAATTGTGTTGTATAATACTAAAATCAAGTCTATTTATTTTTTTGGAGATATTATGGCGGTTATCAAAAAAAATATAATTAAAATTTTGGCTGTAATATTCTTGGGGGCGATTACTGCGCTTGCGTTCACGCTACCAAGTTTATTTGTCAAAGCGGAAACTGCGCCCGAGTTTATGCTCGTTCAAGGCGCAAGTTTGCGTTACCCTGAAGATGCGGATACTATTATCAACGGTGAAGAAATGCGTTATAAAGGTATCCGTTTTACTACGCGCGTGAATTCCGCGTGGTTTGACGCGAACGAGAGTAGCAGTTATTATTTCGGCACGCTCGTATTCCCTGCAAAACTCGGTGAACTTGACGAGCGCTTATCCGTTGACGAAAACGAATTGATGCTCGAAGCAATCGAGTTTAAAGTTAGCGACCAAAAGGTTAGGGAAGATGGATACTATACCACGTCTATCGTTTACGATTATAAAACAGTTAAAGACTTGGCTGTTTCAGTTGGTATGGTTGATGCGAACGACCCCTTAATTCAAGAAAAGGTTGAATCAATTTTAAGTAAACTTTACGCTATGGAACTTACCGCCGTTTCATACGTAGTTACCGATAACGGGGTTACTTATACTAATTCTTACACCACTTCGATGACTCAGGTTGCTTTAAAACTCATTAAAGACCCTGAGTGGACGGATAAACTTTCCGAGTACGTAAAACTCAAAACGCCTATTGCTAACGGTTACGTTACTATGGAAAACGGATTAGTTGGCAACTTTAACGCAGACGACGCGATTGAAGTTTTCTACGAAAACAAGAAGATAGATTTTACCATTCAAAACGGAAAGATTAAACTTCCAAACGATTTTATCGAAGGTAAACTTGGAACGCAAGAGCAAATAACCGTTCTTGATTCAAACAACAATTTAACCGACGTAACGATTTATTATACAGACGTTGCTATTAGCACGGCGGAAGATTTTTACAAGGCGTTTGAAGTAGGCCCATATAGCGCGTCAACGGTATATCCCGTAGACCGCAACAAGCACTACGCTTTAATGAACGATATTAACCTTATAGGTTACGAGTTTAGAAATACCGCCGATGCAACGGGCATTGTGTTTAGCGGTACTTTTGACGGTCGCGGTCATTCTATTGCGAATATAACCGTCAATATGAACAGAACGAACAACAAAGCTACTCAAGGCGTGTTCGGCAACGTAAGCGGAACTATTAAAAACGTTGCGTTTATCAACGTTAAAGGCTATGCTAAAGCGGGGGTAGACGTTGGTCTTACCGCACCGATTGCCCGTACTTTTTCGGGTAGGCTTGAAAATACGTACATAGATATATCTTCGAGCAACTACAACAATCGCGGACCTTTCGCTTCTTACAGTTATACCGCATCGTTTAAAAACGTTGTGATTAATTTCCCGCAGTATGACGGATACGTGTTTGACGACGCTACGTATAGAACGGTTGCGTCTTCTACTTCGACTTACGCTTACGGTTACGGCGCGCTCGGTTACGATACGAGAAACTTATCTAACTTTGAAAACGTTTACGTTATTTCGCCTATGCCGGTAAACTACGTGTGCGGGGCGGGTGGCGAAAGCAACGTCGATACAGATTCTCTCACTAGCGACTTCTTTATTTACGGCGAAAACGAAACGGACGTTTGGTTTAACTTTACATACTTTAAAAACAACGGAATAACCAATCCCACCGTTGAAAATACCAAAGGCGCGTACAGGTCTTCTAAAACGGTAGTAAGGTCGGGGCTTAGAAGGTACGATTCGTTTAGCGATATGGTTGCGGATAAGACGGACAAAAACCTTTCTAGTATAGAAACGCTTTTATCGACCGGACTTTGGGCTATGGAAAACGGCAATATCAAGTGGCATAACCATAGCGTTAACGTAACTATTTCGGATACCGTTGATTACGATGCCGATTCGGGTAGAATTATATCCACCGCGTTTAAGGCGGAAGACATATTAAAAGTAACCGTAGCAGGTGAAGAACTCAACCTTGAAAACGGCGGTCTTGTTGAAAGCGTGGGCGGATACGCTATTAGGGCGAAAACTTCAAGTGAAGATGCTGAGCCGGGCGTTCCGTACATGAACAACTATATAACTGAGAATAGGTACTTTGCAATCACCGTTTACACGAGTAAAGGCACTTATTCTTTTGAAAGCGTTC
The DNA here is from genome assembly GCA_017646945.1 of Clostridia bacterium. Taxonomy (GTDB): domain Bacteria; phylum Bacillota; class Clostridia; order Christensenellales; family Borkfalkiaceae; genus HGM11412. The sequence continues at coordinate 2,777 of JAGCLN010000174.1, forward strand.
GCTACAACACTATGATAATAAACGATAGTGTTGAACTTAAAACGGCGCTTGACATTACTTATACTGAAACTTATCAAAACAACTACGGTTTCTATAAACTCGGCAACGATATTGATATGAACGGCGTAGCGTTCAACTATTCGGGTGCATCTACTTACTTACCGCACGCGCTTAAGGACGCGGGCTTCTCCGGTCAGTTTGACGGCGATGGATATTCGCTTAAAAACGTTAACTCGCTTGGAAGATACGGCTTATTCGCCGCGCTCAATCACGGCGGTGGTACTGCGGTAACAAAAGGCGCGGTTATAGTTGAAAACTTGGCTATTATCAATTTCAATTCGCCAAACAACGCAACTTACGGCACGCCCGTTCTTGCTCAGTCTACCAAGGCTCATAACTACGGCAAGGGCATTGTGATTAGAAATATCTTCGTTCAGTACGGTGAAAACGCCGTTGCAAACGGCCTTATCTTCGAGCCGGGCGAAATCACTATGGAAAACGTTTTAGTAGACGCAACCGCTACTAATCAATACGAATACGCCGATGCTAGCGACGGTTACTTCGTTAGTGGCGAAGGCGTTATTGATGCTTGGAAGACCACGAGTTCAACAGACGGCGGTACGTTATTTACCAAGCTTAGAAGAACGGCTACTAATTTATTCCCTGTAACTAACAACGTTATATCCGTTGGATATAACCCGATAACTTATCAAAATTTTAGCGGTCAATCGGGTTGGTATAACAAGATTACTTCGCATACTGCAAACGGCGATGGAACTTACACTCATTCACTTAAAAACACCGGTTGGGGTGGAACGCCCATTTACTACGAAGTTTACGTTGCTTATGCAAGCAATAGAAGAACGGGTGACGTTCCCGTTCCAGTTGGTTTTAAACCGGAATTTTTAGAGTTGGTTAAGACCGTTGACGGCACTACCGAATACCCTGCGTACGCCTGCCTTGGTTGTGGTGATACGTTTAGTTTAAACGGCGGTGTTTGCGCTTGTGGAACCGAACTTACTTACTATCTCGATATTTGGTCTACACCAGTATCGTATATTTGGTCCGTACCTGAAATTGAAGGATACGAAAACCCGCCAAGTTCGTCAAACTCGGCAGTCTTCGTATTTGAAGGTGTTTCTAAATACGATACCGCTCGCGCTATGGCGGACGCTTATACTAAAAACCAAAATCTTTACGATGATTTCTTAGGTGAAAAGGGTAACGGACTTTGGGTGGTTAACGCTCAAGGCGAGTTAGTGTGGAAAAATTCCGCTATTAAAGAAATTTCTATAAAAGTAGACGATAAGGCGGTTAATAACGAGTTTGATATCGTTAAGGGCGGTCAATCAATCGTTGAAATTTGGAACGAAAACGAGCAGATAGAAATAATTTCTATCACGGCGGATAACGGCGTTGTTTCCACTCTGAACGACGTGGTGTTCGGCGTAAAACTCGGCTTGGCTAACTTGACTATCAGGTACGTTTTAAACGGCGTAACCTTTATTAAAACTTTAACCGTAAACGTTACGCACGACTACGGCGAACTCGTTAGCGGTAAGGCTTCGACCTGTACTGAAAACGGTACGCTCGCGCACTACAAGTGTTCTTGTTGCGAACTATATTTCAATACTTCGTTTAAAGAAATTGACAATATTGTAGTAATAGCGTCTCACGCTTACGGCGACTGGTTGTATCTTGGCGATGGAACGCATTATAGAGTTTGCGCTAAGGACAATACTCACGTTGAAAAAGAAAACTGTTACGGCGGGGTGGCGGACTGTACTAATAAAGCGGTTTGTACGGTATGTAACGGAAGTTACGGCGAGCCCTTAGGTCACACGGGCGGAAAGGCAACTTGCGAAAACGGTCCGTTCTGTACTCGTTGTAGTGAAGAGTACGGCGAGCCCTTAGGTCACACGGGCGGTAGCGCAACTTGTGAACACGGCCCGTACTGTACTCGTTGTGGTGAAGAATACGGCACGCCGAACGGACACGACTTCACTTTAAAAGTTCAAACTGAAAAATACCTTAAAACGCCTGCCGATTGTTACAATTCCGCAGTATATTACTACGGTTGTACCGCTTGCGATAAGGTTTCTACCGAATATTACTTATACGGCGAACCCTTAGGTCATACGGGCGGTAGCGCAACTTGTGTTGACGGTCCGTTCTGTACTCGCTGTGGCGAAGAATACGGCACGCCCAACGGCCATACCTTCACTTTAAAGGTTCAAAGCGATTATTACCTTAAAACGCCTGCCGATTGTTACAATTCCGCAGTATACTATTACGGTTGTACCGATTGCGACGAGATTTCTACCGAAAGTTACTCTCACGGCGCGCCGTTAGGTCACACGGGCGGAAAGGCGACCTGTATTGACCTTGCTAACTGTTCGCGTTGCGGTGTAGAGTACGGCGATTATGCCGATTGCGATAGGGTTTACGAGTATGACGACAACGAGCACTTGCTTAGATGTTCCGTTTGCGGTGAGGTAAGTGGCGCTAATAAACACGCTCATACCGAACGAGTGGTAACTATTCCCGCAACCTGTCAAACGGAAGGCGAACTCGCTAACGTTTGCGTGTGCGGTCACTACGTAACGGAAGTTACCGAACAGGCGGGCCTCGTTTTCGGTGTTTTTACTACCGGAAAAGATGCAACTTGTACGTCTACCGGTACGGTAGGTCACTATAAATGCCAAGTTTGTCAAGAGTATTTTGACAAGTACGGCGTTCAACTTGAAACTATAAATATCCCTGCAACTCACAACTTTAAAACTTACAATCAACCGATTGCTCCCACTTGTACCTTAACGGGTAGTAAGGGATTCTACTATTGTGAAGATTGCCATAAGTACTTTGATTTCTACGGTAATGAAATGGCTTACGAAGATATTTTAGTTCCTGCGACTGGGCATATCGACTACCAAGGTAGGTGCGAATGCGGTGAAGTTTACTTCGATTACGTAATTGACGTAACGGTAGACGGATACGTTATGGAATCTAAATACTTCCAGTTCTTATACTGCGGTTTAAAAGTTCCAGGTGTTAATGACGTTAACGCTAAGGGTGAACAGGTTTATACTTGGGGTTGGGTACTCAACCGTTACTACGGTGACGTTGAAGGCGCACCGCTACACGTTAGGATACCTTCTCAAGTTCTCAATCCAAACACCGGCAAGTACGTTCAAATCGTTAAGATAGGCAACTACGTATTTGATACTACTGGTGATCCCGCAACTTACGATTATGAAGATAACGGTTCAAGATACACTTCGCCCACGACTGGTAACTACAACAACAAACCTATTCAGTCGGTAATTATTCCCGACAGTATTACTCAAATAGGCGTATCGGCGTTTGGTGCTACTGAAATTAGAGAACTTGTTATCCCGAATAGCGTAATCGGTGGTAATCACACTAAAAAATCTAATATCCCCGAAGGCGCAACGCTCAACGATGATATTTACACTTGGCCTTTATCTAACATTTGCGGTGGTTGTGATAAACTTGAATATATAAAGATAGGTAGTGGCGTTGAAATTTTAGGCGGTTACGCATTCTACGGTTGTTCTTCGATTAAAAAGATTGAATTCGTCGTAGAAGAATTGCCGGACGGAACTAAGAAAGGTTTAAAAACTATTCAACAAAGAGCGTTTGGTCAAAACAGCGGTTTTGCTATCGACCCCACTCAGCCTGAAAGCAAGGCGGGTAGAGTAGTTCTTCCTGAAACTCTTATTAGCATTCCTGAAAGTTCAATCTATTCCGAAGCGGCAAAGCAAACGGTAAGACTTTTCAAACTCTTCTCACCCGACCCCATTTACTTCCTTAACATTACTAGGGAAGAACTCGTTGCTCGTACTATTCCTGCAAAACTTCGTGACCCGAGCGGTGAACTCATCTATGATGAGAACGGTAACCAACTCGGTGTTGACGGTTCAATAATGACCGGTAGAGTTGGTTATACCGACGGTTGGTGCGGTAACTCAACTATCTACTACAAAGGCGAGTGGTATTACGATGAAGACGGTTATCCGCGCGCTTACGCCGAAGACGAAGTGCCTAGTATTTCACATGAAATAACGGACGGTACTTTCCTAGCAAATTCCGATGGAACTATCGTAGGGCTTACCGAATACGGTAAGGGCTTAACCGAATTAACCGTTCCCGAAAAGATAAACGGTGTTTCAATCGTTAAAATAGGCTCTAACGCCTTTAAAGGCGCAACGGCGCTTACAACTATTACCTTGCCGTCCTCCGTGGCTGTAATCGCCGATGGTGGCTTTGCAGGGGTAACTTCACTTAAAGTTGTAAATGCAACTTCTAACGTAGTTAGCGTTGGTGCAAACGCGTTTAGAAACACGCTTAACGTAAATACCATAACGATTAAGTCGTTAATTAGCGGAGTGCCTGATGCGGTTATTAGCGGAAGTGATAAGATAGGCGAAATTTGCAATCAGTTAGGCGCGTTCACTATCGCGGTGAGCGGAACTAACTATATCGTAACTACAACCGATGCCGTTTATACCTTAGATAAAAACGGTTTCGTATACACGAATAACAACGTTTTAGTTGCCTTCTTCGGCACTCAAACCACCGTTGAAATTTACGACTTTATCGTAGAAATCGGCAAGGGCGTGTTTGAAAACAAAAACGTAACGAAGGTATCAATACCTTCATCTGTAACCAAGATAGGTGAAAAGGCGTTCAAGCGCTCGGCAATAACTTCCATAACTTTACCTGAAAACTTAACTGAAATCGGCGCGGAAGCGTTTAGCGGAACGGCGATAACGACGGTTAAGATTCCCAGAGGCGTGGCAAGTGTTGGCGATATGGCGTTTGAGAACTGCGATATGCTTTACAGCGTAGAGTGGGGCAACGTTCAAAGCATAGGCTTCGCATCGTTTAGAAACTGCTATTCGCTCGGTGAAATAACGTTAGAAACCGTGGTTTCAATCGGCGAGCAAGCGTTCTATAACGCTTCGGGCGTGAGAAAAGTATATCTTTCTACTAAAGTTAAAGAAATCGGCGCGTATGCGTTTGCATTGCTCGGCTCAATCTACAAACTCGATTACGAAGGTACTATTAACGAGTGGCGAAATGTCAAAGTTGCAAACACTTGGAATTTCGGTTCTGCGGAATTTGACGTAAGGTGTAGCGACGGCTTAGGTGGATACTATGACGTTGAGCAAGAAGTAGAAATCGTTATCGGTGAAACTTATGCTATTAGGTATAACATACCTAACTCGATAGGCGCGCTCAGGTGGAGTTCTACCGATGAAAACGTTGTTACCGTAAAAGACGGCGTAATTTACGGCGTTCAATCGGGTAGCGCAGACGTAATCGTAACGTATAAAGGCAAGATAGGTATTTGCCACGTAACCGTAGGTTATGGCGATTTTTACCCCTACTTAGACTTTGAAAATTCTATCCAAGACGGCGACTGTTTAGAAGTGGGTAATGATTACAATTTAAGACCTTACGTCATCTTCAACAATCAAAAGTATAAAGACGTTACCGTTAGGTATTTCGTAAACGATACGTCTGTTGTAAAGATAGAAAACGGCATACTCAAAGCCCTTAAAACGGGTACGGCTCAAATCACCGTAAAAGCAACGTGGCGACACTTTAGTTACGATACGTGGAAGAGCCTTGAACACACCTTTACCGTAAACGTTGTAGGCAACGTTGAATTTAGGGTGAACGGTGGTTTACCTCTCGCTCAATCGGTATATGCGCCCACCGCGTACAGTAAGGGTGAAAACGAACTTACGTTCGTTCCTACCGTAATCGTGGACGGAATTAGCACTTATACCCCCAGCGTTTCAGTCAACTATTTAAACGGCGCAACGACCGACCATTTCGTATACGATAGGGCGAATAATAAACTTATCGGCTACAAGTTAAGTACGGGCGAAATCACCCTTACTTACGAAGTATTCGGTGTTAAATTCCAATCCAAAATTTTATTCCAAGTTCTTCCTAACGTGGTTGACGTTGAAGGTGAAGTTTACTTCTCTGCGGAAGATGGTTTCGCGTTTGCAAAACAAGGCGATTCTTACGTTCAGTTAACGATGGGTGAATACCTTGGCGGTGTTGATATTAACAGCGCCGAAAGTGACGGTTACGATTTGTTTGTTGATGGTGACGGCGCGTTGCTCGGCGTTGCATATTCAACCTTAACTGCCACCACTTCAACAATGAGGGTTTATACTGATATTGCTCAATACAATCTTACCTTAAAGGTAGTTCAACGCATCATCGATAGCCCTGAAGACTTCATTTCGGCATTAGACCTTAATTCTGCGGTTAAGGACGCGACTACTGAAATAACTGGTTACTATATGCTCATTAAGAATATCGATCTTACGGGCTACCGTTTATATAATAGTACGCTCACGCAAGGCGACGCTAAGTTTAGCGCTGTGTTTGACGGTAACGGTTACGCGGTGATTAACGCAAGTATAGATATGTACCGTACAAATACCGGCAAGAACCTTTCCCAAGGTATTTTCGGTGCGGTTACAAGCGAAGGCGTTATCAAAAACGTGGCGTTTATAAACCTTAAAGGCTACGTTTCTGTAACTGCTAACGACGTTGGCTTACAAGCCCCCTTTGCGTACAGTTTTGGTGGAACTATTGAAAACGTTTACGTTCACGTATCGCCTGAAAATTTCCAAAACCGCGGAGCGATAGCGAACTATTCAAAATCGGCTAAGATTAAGAATTTCGTAGTATACTACGAATGTAGTGAAGGTTTCACCTTCAACGAAGAAAAATACTTTGAAGTTGCAACGGGTACAACGGGTAGGCACGCATACGGTTACGGCTCGCTCGGTGGTAGCGTTTCTAACCTTGCTTCGGCAACGGTGGAAAACGTTTACGTCGTATCGCCGATGCCCGTGCATATAGGCACGAGCGGTGGTGGTTCTAAGTTCCTTGATACCGCAACTAATCCGCTCACTATCACCTATGGTGAAAACGAAACGAAAGTATTTGTAAACTTCGAGTACTGGCAGACGTTAGCAACGCCTATTTTACAGCCCACCGTTCAAAACACTCTCGGTCAAAAAACCAACGTGTTAAGTAACGTTCGCCGTTACGATAATTTTGACGATTTACTCGCCGATAACAGCGATAGAAACGTTCAAAAAACCAACGCTCTTTTAAGCACGGGCTTATGGTTAATAAACGCAAACGGTGAACTCGTTTGGGCGTCGCTTTAATTAAAAAAACAACCCAATTTTTAAACGCTACGATTGTTCGTGGCGTTTTTTTTGTGAAAAAATAGAAAAAATTTTGTTAAGAAAACTTGACAAGCATAATATTATATATTATAATTGTGCCGTATCGGTATCGCCTGTGCGAAGCGTGTATATACGCGTGAAATCGCAAATTTTTCGGTGAAATCGGTAAAAATAATTTTTTCAATTTTTGTTTACTTATCCAGGGGCGCTAAGGTCAACCCAAGGCGCAAGCAACTTACTAAAAATCCTACTTCTTCTTGGAGAGTGAACGTTCAAAGCATGTTTTTGGAGGATTTAAACATGAAAAAGTCTTATTTAACCCCGTCAATTCAAGTTGTTTCATACAATTTAGTTGACATTGTAACCACGTCTACCACTAACGACTACGCTCACGTTAAAGAGAGCTGGCTCGATAGTGACTGGCTTAACTAAGGAGGGAGCGTTATGAAGAGATTTACTTTTAAGTCAATTTCAGTTAAGTTCCTTGCCCTTGTGCTTTCTTTATGCGCGTGCGCTGGTGTTTATATGCTCGCTACCGCTAATGACAGTGTTAAGGCAGAAGAAGTCGCTGTGTTTGCGGTTGAAGAAAGCGCGTCTATTCGTGACGGCGCTACTGCTGACGACGGATATTACGGTTTACGTTTCACAACCAACGTAAACTCAATCTGGCTTGCCGAATATGAAGAAGGTACCACTTTTACTTTCGGTACTCTTATTTTCCCTGCAAGTTACGTTGGCAACTTTGACGAGACTGCAAGCGTTGATGCAAACAAGGCTGCTACTGAAGCGGTTAAGTTCCTTGCTAAGAACAACGTTGCGCTCACAAGCGGTTTCAGTTACAACGCATCTATCGTTTACGACGAAGCTGAAGCGACAAGACTTATTAAGTCGGTTTACGGCATAGAAGAACCTACGCCTGACCAAATCAAAACCGTACTTAACAATCTTTACGCTATGGATATGACCGCGGTTTCTTACGTTATCGTGAACGGCGAAGTATCGTACACTAATATGTACACTACTTCAATGCTCAAAGTAGCGGCTCGCCTTGCAAGAGATGAAAAGTGGGGCGCAGTTGCAGGTAACTACATACCCGGCAAAATCACTTTCGAAAGCGCTTACGTTTCTGATGAAGACGACGTTTTAGTTGTTGACAGCAAGCCTGTTGACTTCAATTCTTTCGAAACTATCTTCGTTGGCAATAAGACTTTAACTGCGGGCGTTGACTATGAAGTTAACGAAGGTGTGTTAACGCTTTCTCAAGAAATTATCGACGCTAACATCCGCACTTATACTGACGTTTATATGTTAGACGCTAGCGGTAACCTTACCGTTATCGAAGTATTGTTTGCAAAC